>CALKIW010000042.1 GCA_937995875.1 uncultured Bacteroidales bacterium
AATTTTGAATTATGAATTACAAACCTATTCCGCCGAGTAGTCCGCCACCAACTGCCTGTACACCCTGTACATGCGTGCTTTGGTGATGTAGCCTTTCAGGCGGTTGTTGATATCGACAACCGGCAACACCTCCGCATTGGTCCTGTCAAATTTCTCCATCACCTCCTCCATCGGCTCGTTGTCGAAAAGGATGGCCGGCACGGGCACCATGAGCTGACTCACATGGAAACGGTTGTAAAGCTCCGTGCGGAACACGATGTGTCGGATTTTACTGAGATCGATAAGTCCAAGCAACCGGTTGTCCTCCGCAACCACGGGGATGAATGTATCGTTGCTGCTGGTGAGCACGTTGATCAGCTCTCCCATCGGCATATTTGGGGGTACACAGGTCACTTCCTTCTCAATCACCGAGTCCATGCTCATCAGCGTGAGCACACTCCGGTCGGTATGATGCGTGAGCAACCGTCCTTCACGGGCCAGTCGCATGGCATAGATGCCGTGTGGCTCGAATATATTGATCACCATGTAGCTCACCACCGACACGATAATCAGCGGCACAAACAGCTGGTAGCCTCCCGTAATCTCGGCAATGAGGAATATGCCCGTCAGCGGGGCATGCATCACTCCTGCCATCACACCTGCCATGCCCAGCAGTGTGAAGTTCTTCTCCGGCAGATACACTCCGATCTGTTCCACGTTCCAAAAACGGGCAAACAAGAAACCCGCAAAGCCTCCGACAAACAGCGACGGGGCAAACGTACCACCGCATCCGCCGGCACCGTTGGTCGAGGAGGTGGCCACTATCTTCGTCAGCATCACCAGAGCAATATAGACCAGCAGCAGTTCGGAATGACCGTAAAACAGCGACCCGTTCATTATCCGGCTCCAGTCGGTATCGGTCTCCCCTTCTATAAATATAGCGATGGCGTCATAACCTTCTCCGTAGAGCGAGGGGAAAAGGAAAATCAGCATACTGAGCAGCAGACCGCCTGCGATAAGTTTGCCGTAGAAATGCCTTTTCATATTGGCAAACTTACTTTCGCAGAAGTTCATCATCCGCATGAAATAGAGGCTCATCAAACCGCAGAACACACCCAGCATGACAGAGCCCGGTATGCGCTCCACGCTCCATGCACTTGTCATTTGAAAATTAAAGAGGGTGGATGTTCCGGTAAAGATATAAGAGAAGATGTCTGCCGTGATGCTGGCAATGAGAATCGGCACGAGCGACTCCATCGTCATGTTGATCATCAGCACTTCCAGCGTGAACACCAGTCCGGCAATGGGAGCCTTGAAAATGCCGGCAATAGCGGCAGCAGCACCACACCCCACAAGCAGCATCACGGTGCGACGATTCATTCTGAACAGCTGTCCCAAGTTGGAGCCGATGGCCGACCCCGTGAGCACAATCGGCGCCTCAGCACCCACCGACCCACCGCAGCCGATGGTGATGGCCGACGCAACAACCGACGTCCAGCAGTTGTGACGTTTGATTTTGGATTTCTTCGTAGCAATGGCATAGAGCACGCGGGTGATGCCGTGAGAGATATTGTCGCGCACCACATATTTAATAAAGAGTGCGGTCAGGTAAATACCTATCACAGGCACAACCAGATAAAGCCAGTTGGCCCGTTCCGTGAGAAAGTCCTGCGTGATCAGGCGTTGGATGAAATGTATCAGCAGATGAAGCATGTATGCTGCCACCGCCGCCAATATTCCGATAATAAAGGCGAGGATGTTGGTCATCTGCTTTTCCGTGAGATTCCTATCCTTCCATACTATGATTCTTTCCAACACTTTCTTTACGGTATTTATCGTATGCTTTTGAGATTGATTCTATGCTATGAGTACAGGCTCTCGCCCGTCACGCTCCGCCGGTCCGCGCGGACCTGCGACTACCTGATGACTTTCACCTCGCCCGATGGTCCCAGTTTGATGATGGAACTTGGCGTATGAGGCTTGTGCTCGTTGCGACGCGACCAGCAAACGTAATCGACGGCATTGAGCAGTTCTTCCGAAATGTCCCGATAGTTCTGTGCGGCAGGCTCCCCACTGATATTAGCGCTGGTGCTCACCAAGGCTTTCTGAAAGCGGTAGCACAGCGCTTTTGAAAATTCTTCCTTCGTGATGCGCAGCGCGATGCTCCCGTCTTCGGCAATGAGATTGGGTGCCAGATTGACGGCTCCGTCGAGTATCACGGTGGTGGGTTTCACGGCTGCATCCAGCAGGTCCCACGCAATGTTCGGCACGTTGCGCACATAGCGCTGCAAACGGGCGTCCGAATCGACCAGACATATCAGGGCTTTCGAGTCGTCACGTTTCTTGATGGCATACACTTTGGCCACAGCCTCTGCGTTGGTGGCGTCGCAGCCGATGCCCCAAACGGTATCGGTGGGATACAAAATTACGCCGCCCTTTTTCAACACCTCGACGGCATTCCTAATATCTTCTTCCTGTGTCATTTTTTTAGAAATATATACGCAAAGTTAATCAATCTTTTGATATTTCACAAATCTTTGCATTTTTTTATTGCAACATGCTGTGACATTCCAAAAAGGCCCCGTCTCTCCTATTGACAGAGAGACGGGGCTGCGTGTGATACATGATTAGATGTATAGGGATGGTAAGACCTCACAGTCCGCGCATACCCTATTGCGATTAAATCTATACGACTACAAGTCGAAAAAATGACATGGAATGTTATTTCTTACCTTTAAACACCAAAGCCAGTGCCGTAGATTCCTTCAACAGCCCGGTATCCAACTTTCCATCCACATAGACGCCACCAACGATGAATTGCATATACATCGTGGGCGTATTCTCTACCTTGCCTGCGTTCGAGAATTTGTTGTAGATCCCGTATGAATAGCGATTGTTGATGTAGAAAGCAATATCCACCTTGTGCATCTTGCCGCCATACTCCAATTTGTCATAGGTAATCACTTTCGGATTGATGAGGAACGTGATGGGCGAGTTGTCGTATATCCCGATGAGACAGTTGAGTTTCTGCACGGGCTGCTTTGCGATGGCCGCGCTCAGCTCGGTATTATTAATGTAGGCCGCCAGCGGGGCAGAGGGAAAGTTGGCAATGATCAGAGTGCTGTCGGTGTCTACCCGCCAGTTCACATCGAGCGTATCATTCTTATTACTGATGTTCTTTTTGGCGGGGTCGGCATAGATCAGTTTGCCTGTATAGTCGCCCTTGATCACTTGGAAGGCCGCTTTGCGCTCCTCCGGCTTGAGAGATGGGTCGTCGTCGTCGTTAAAACAAGAACTGAATGTCACGGCAGCCACACAGCAGCACAACATAAAAAATGGTTTCAATACTTTCATTTTTGTTTGATTTAATATTTTACTTAATGATTATTGGTAATTATGCCCCTTAAATACACAAATCTCAAAAACCTTGCACAGATATGTGATTTTTTTTTGCGCAGCGGAAAAATGAGGCGCAGCGGCAAACGGTTGGAGCCCGCTCTGTCAACAAAACTTCACCTTTTCTGTGTATGGAATGACGCTTCATCCAGCGCGCGCATACCCGCCTGCGACAGCTAAAAAGGGCGATTTCCCTACGCAGCGGATAACAGGGCTCCGCCGTTAGGGCGTAACCGCACGGCCACAACAGCCTTATCGTCTCCCGACTACGCCTTGACGGCATGGCCGATAGGCCTCAACCGCATGGCCGTTAGGGCCCAACGGCGGTGGCGATGAATTTTTTCAGGTCTGTAATTTTGATTAAAACCACACATTAGACTGACTGTCAGACCATTATACCGGCACCGCCAAAAATCGCGTATTTGCAGCCGGCAGGTTTTTATTTTCAAATACGCCGATTCTGAGCACATGTTTGTCGTGCTTTTTCACAATCTTTTTGTCCGCTCGTGCATACGGGAGGAAGACCTCTTTAAAAATATAATGTCATTTCCGTGCAAGGTTTCCGCCTCTGTTGCGTTTAGATGATAGAAATAACAATTCATGGGACACTCTACGGCAGACAGGGAGGAAAAAATTGTCAGCTTGTTCCGACAGGGCGATGCCTTGGCGATGGATGTGCTGTATGCCGATTATGCACCCTATCTCACCGGAGTGTGCGCCCGCTACATCAGCGACGACGACACCCTGAAAGACGTGTTGCAGGAAAGTTTTATCAAGATTTTCACGCAGATGGGCACCTTTGAATATCGTGGGCAGGGATCGTTGCGTGCATGGATGAGCCGGATTGTGGTGAACGAGAGTCTGCAGAGCCTGCGCCGGCAGAAACGCGACCAAGCCATGATGCTCGACACCGATCCGCCGGACACGACCGACGAAGCGCCGGACACGGCCGAGCTGAGCCGGGAGGAAATGGCCATGCTGCTCAGGAAGCTGCCCGACGGCTATCGTGCCGTGCTCAACCTCTACGTGATAGAGGGTTGGAGCCATCAGGAGATTGCACGCCAACTCGGTATCAAGCCCGACAGTTCGGCTTCTCAACTTCACCGCGCCAAGACCATGATGGCACGGCTCATCAGAAACTATAAAACAAACAAGCTATGAACGACAAATGGATGAAAGACCTGCGGAAACTGGGCAGCGACTACACGAAGACTCCGCCCGAAGGCTTGCTCGACGACATCAAGCATGAGATGGCGGCGCGGGGACTCCATGTCGGGCAGCCACAACGTAAGGCCGCCGTTGTGCCCCTGTGGAAGCGCATCGCCATCGCGGCGGGCATAGCTGCCATCGTGGGGTTGGCGACGCTGAACTATATGTTGCGCCCTGACACGGCCAAAACGGTGGCCTCACAAATGCAAAACAATGTGGAAACAGCTCCCCGGACCGGCACGGAAACGCCTGCAGCGGGGACAACCGATGATGGTAACGGATGGGCTGCACGCGCATGGCAAAACATACGTGGCACAGCGCAGCACGGCAACAGCGGCAGTTTGTTGGCCACAATCGGCAACGCAGCAGAGACGGCCGAAAGCGGACAGATGGGTGCGGACGATGCAAGCCGACAGGCAGCAACCGACAGGCAGGCGGCCGGCGCACTTTCGGGCAACAACAACCGGCAGGAGGTTTCGAAGACGGGCAAGCAGCCTGCACAGACCTCAACGCAGCCAACCACCCCCTACACCACCGATTGGCGCTCGTCATACCGCAACGCTCCCCGACAGAATCGGTGGGGTCTCGTCGCCCTCTGTTCGGGAGCATTGGCGCTGAACACAACCAACGGCTCCGACCCAACAGGTATGAACATGATAGCGGATGCCAACGCAACCCCCACGCTGTTGGAATTATCGGCGGAGGATGCGAGAAGGCTTTTGACGGCCGACGTGCCACCCGTGAGACACGAGAAACATCATCGGCCTGTCAAGGTGGGACTTGCGGTGCAACATCGGCTGGACGACCGGTGGAGCCTTGAGACGGGACTCACCTACAGTCGCCTCACCTCTGACTTTACAGAGGACGGCATGGCGTACACCGAGACCACGAAGCAGAAACTCCACTATATCGGCATCCCCGTCAGTCTGACCTACAGTGTGTGGCGCGGTAAAAACATCAATGTCTACGTCAAAGCCGGTGGCGAAGTGGAAAAGCTCGTCAAGGGGAGCGCAACCACTATCCACACCGGCGAGCAGGGAGGTAGGTCGCAACGCTCGGCCGACGTCCATGAGCATCGTCCCGTGTTCAGCACTCATGCCGCCACCGGCGTGGAATATCAGCTGGGAAAAACGGTTGGCATCTATGTGGAGCCGGGACTGGACTATCATATCAAAAACGGAAGTGGCATCAGCTCTTCCTACACCGACAAACCACTGAATGTCAATCTGAATGTTGGAGCGAGAAT
>CALKIW010000043.1 GCA_937995875.1 uncultured Bacteroidales bacterium
CATCAGAAGCACGAGACCGATCGGGAAATCTATCGTTCGCTCTACGCGTTGGAATATCTGCGACATAAATTTGTGGCAGAAGTCTCCCACCCCATCATTTCCAAACTCACAGCTTCGTGGGCTTTGCGGTGGCAACAGCGCATGAACGGTTATCATCCCTATGCCAAACTGGATGGCAAACTTACATGGACAGAGCCTTCATGGCAGCTCTATGTAAAGGCCGACAACATCACCTGTCATCGCTATTACGACTTGGGAGCTGTGCGCCAACCCGGCATTTGGATCATGGCCGGTGGAAATATTAAATTCAACTTTTAGTCCACAACCATTTAAAATAAGACAAGGTCTTGCTCGTTCATAAGCAAGACCTTGTCTTTCATTCTCCTTAACCAGAAATATACAGCAGTGTTAATGATTACCGGCAAAGACTGATTGTACCTCTGACGTATGCCGATTACTGCTTCTTCAGTTTAAAAGACGTCTCTATACTGCTGACATCTGCGCTGAATTGTTTGTCTACCAGCAACCGTTTCTCCACCTGAGCACAACTGTGCAATACAGTGGAATGGTCTCTGTTGCCCACCAACTTACCAATTCGGCTGGCCGGCATCTTGGTGTATTTTTGTGCCAGATACATGGAAACCTGACGTGCTCTCACATAATTCTGCTTGCGACTTTTCGAATTGACTTGGGTTGGTGTCACGTTAAAATGCACACAAACCTTGTCCAGTATATCGTCAATGGTCAATGGCTCGTCGTCTACTTTTACCGCCCTCTTGATAACCCGCTCTGCCAATCGGATATCTATATCGCAATTATAGACAATGGAATAGGCCATCAGAGAGTTGATTACTCCTTGTAAATCTCTGACACTTCCGCTGGCGGTTTCGGCAATATACTGTACAACGTCGCCCGGAATCTTCAGTCCGTCACGCCGAATCTTGCTTTCAAGAATATCCACACATAGTTGTGTGTTGGGCTTTTCCAATTCTGCAATCAAGCCACATGAGAAACGTGTAAGCAGACGATCGGGCATTCCTTTCAAGTCGATCGGTGGACGATCGGAGGCTAAGATAATGCGCTTGCCATTGCGGAACAAGTGGTTAAAAATGTGAAAGAACGTTGCCTGCGTCTTCACGGCACTCACCCACTCCTGAATATCATCTACAATAAGCATATCTATCGTTTGATAGAAGCCTATAAAGTCGTTCAACTTATTCTGCAAAACGGCATTGGTATATTGCACCTGAAAGAGGCGTGCACTGATATAGAGCACCCGCTTCTGCGGATACAGTTGCTTAGTTTTTGCACCAATAGCATTAATAAGGTGGGTCTTTCCACATCCCGACGGCCCGTAAATGAACATGGGGTTAAACTGCATCGTGTTGGGATGTTCTGCTATAGACATACCGACAGAGCGTGGTAGCTTGTTGCTGTCTCCTTCAATATAGTTTGCGAAGGTCAGATGTGGATTCAGTTGAGAATCTATTTGTTGTGGCAGGGCAGCATCAAGAATTGTAGGACTTTGATTTGCTCCGGTACGTGGTTTAGGCTTCTCTATTCCGTCAGCCTGTTCACCCTCGATGTCTTGAGAGATGTTGTGTTCCTTATCAGTCACAACCCGATACAGCAAACCAACTCCCGTTCCAAAACAATGGTGTAGCACTTTGCCCAATAAATCCACAAAGTTCTCCTCCAAATACTCATACACGAAAGGGCTGGGTACTTGTACAAGAACCATCTTGCGAGCTTCATCGAAGTTCTCAAAGACGATTGGCTTAAACCAAGTGGTATATATTTGCTCAGTGACATTCTTGCGAATGAGCGCAAGCGCATTGTCCCAACGAGCATCAGGACTTACATTCATTAGCAATGTGATTATGGCTTTTGGCCGGTATAAACGATTCTTAGTCTTTATTGCATCTGCAAATTTAGCAAAGTTTTCTCTTATTGGCAAATCATCCTAATCATCCATATCAAGGGCGATTGAGTGTAACTCGTTAATGCTCGGTTGATTAGGGGTATTTTATGGAAATAGTTAAAAAAACTCAACTTGAGACTATCTAATATCTTGTAAATGAACAACATGTTTTCGTTTGCAGAAGAACAAAACAAAATATGTGAAACATTGTATATAAATGAGGAGGCTCCAGCTGTAGAAAAGTCTACCGATGTTTTCTAAAGTCGTGAAACGTGTAATCTTATTATTTATACTGTTTTTAAATTAAACTACTGCCTTGATCCCTCAAATTGTCCTCTCCTTAAAGAAGACCAGCCCGACAACTGTTTATCTAAGCCGTACCCCAACCAAGTATGTATGTTCTGTCTTGGATTTAGGAAAAACTGTCTGTAAATAATTTGAACAACTTGTACGGCAGTAATAAATCTATATTCCATGCTTATGTTTACTCCGTCAAGATGACGATATTTGTAAATTTAAAATATCGTTTTTAAGTTTTTGTTTCAACAACATCCAGCGCAAAAAGGACTATGTTTTAGCCTTAAAAGCCATTCGACGATCCCACAAAATTTCCGTTCCATGTGTACGATTATACTGCCTTAAGCTTCATCACAGTATGGTTAAGCTTTAAACGCATTCCGAAAGAAGTTTAACCAGCCTACCGATAAGCGGCTCAGTAGAAAAAATGTGGATATATATTTTTGTAATTGAGATAAACCCATTAGTACAATAAATAGTCATAGATTTATTTTTGGAGGAAATCACCATGCACTACGTAGGGACAAACGGGACGTGTGGCGCCTCGTGATAGCAACAGTGTGTTTATGCACTTTTGAGAGGTATCTTGAAAATGTCTGCTTAGCCCGAACGCTGTTTTTAAAAAATAGAAATGGTCAAATATATGAACAAATGGTCCTCTCAAATTCGCTCATTTAAAAATAAGTTTGCCTTCGTTTGAAATACGCAAAAATTGCGACGGTTTATAAATGCTTGACCGTCAGAGACTTTTCAAAAACGCCCCAAATTCTTCTATTTTACCGCCTGCGATTGAGTATCGAACGGCACGATGAAAAGGACGTAACCGCAGTGTGATTGAGGCTCTTTCTCACTGCCGATAAGGCCTAACCATGCTGTGAGAAGGGCTCTATCGCAGCAGCCTTACGATTTCTGAGATTGCATAATCTAATTTCGACGAAAAAAGATAGCCCTTTTTGCGCTGGATGACTCGAAAATAATCATCAAAAAACGGTAAGAATATTTTATAAAGTGAAGAATATAAATTAAAGTGAAGAGGGAGGAGAAAAGAACAAAGAATATAAATTAGAATGTAGAGGGAAGAATGAAGAGTGAAGAATTCCTACGTCGAATCTTCCTATTTTCAATCCCGTTTGCGGTTACACGGTTGCCACAATCGTAGGACGTACGGTGTTTCCAAAAAGAAAATGCCTACTGAGCCTTTATCTCCCCAGTAAACATCAACTGAACCCGATAAGTCTTTATCATACTGCCATTAGATACCTAATCACACACAACAATATCACGGCCTCAACAGGTTCTTATTTAAAAGTGCTGGCAACCAGCCTGTTACAAACTTCCACATATTTGGCGTATTTCGGACGGAAACAAGATTGTTTGAAAATAATCGAAGTATCGTAAGCATCCAATATTGGATGCTTACTTTGAACCAAAAGAAATATGCGAAAGACGACTCCGACCCTCGCATATAACCTATTAACATTACAAAAAAACAAACTTTTTTGTATTCTCTTCCTTATTTTATAGGATGTCGCTCTGTATCATATCCTACTGACATGACGTATCTTTGTCCGTTAGGGCTCTTGTGCAGGTCGCAATGAGTAAGCACTTTCTTTCCATTGTTTATGGTTATGAGGTCTACAGGCATCTGATACATTATTATTTTGTACGGATAGACCTTCTCTTTAAGTACCTCCCAGTTGCTTGCAAGATAAACCACTTCTACAAACTCATCACCTCTATCCGCAGCTAACTGACGTCCAGCAGCATCACCTTTCGCCTTTATGTCAGCCGAAACGCTGACGCCTTTAGGCATAGGCACGCTCTCAATGAAGTTTACGCGCACGGCGTCGCACAGATTAGCAACAGCGTCTGACTTCGACCAGCGATTGTAGAGCATCGTTGCCTTTCTCATTTTAGGGTCTGTATTCTTTTTTGCTGCCCAGTCATCATGCTGCACGAGTATCTCTGTGTAGAGTTCGGTACCCATAAAACAGTTTCTCACTCGTAACGACGGGTCCTTCTCATAGGCAGGATCGTTAGCCTCAACTTTACTCAGACAGTCAATAACACAATCGGCAATGAGATCTATGTCGACAATCATGCTTGCCATAGTAAGCATGATTCCTTCACGCTCAAAACGAATGTAATTATATCGCGGGCAAGGAAGCACGATTTCATTTTTTGAATCGAAAATGCCATTTTGGTCGTCATCGGCTTTTATAATCACACCATTTTGTATAATCGGAGAATTGTATGCCAGCAGCTTTGCAAGACTATAGACTCCCGCCTTGCTGTTTGGATCGGCGAAGAACTGTGCTGCGTAAACATAACGGAACGTATCATCACGATAGATACCCATTTTCTCACCAGTCGGAGTAACCAATTCGGAGTTGTCAGTATCGTTGTAGACCATGGGCTTAAAGATTGTTGATTGCTTCAAACCCGAACCAAGTACCTGCTGAATCATTTCGTTGAGGAATCTGCAGCTATTGCAGAGTTGTCGCCTAACCCATACATCACCGGATATTTGTAGTAAGGCTGCAACGGGAAATATAAAGGATCAAGATGTTCATAGGCTCCTCGTATCTGTGCAAAGGAGCGGGTCTGACCTTCCCCAACTTTGCTGTTGGAGGCATCAGGGTCGGCAGCTTTAGCCGCTGCAGAGGGTTTAAAGTTATGTTTATAAAGTGTTTTTAGCTTTACTCCATCACCGGATGAGTCATCTGTATCAAGTACATCATCATCTGTCAGACTTACTCCTGTAACATCAGAGGCGGTTTCCGTGACAACTTTTTTTCACTTTTCCCATCGCCTTATCAGACGCGTTATCAACGGATTTCTTAACAGTTTTCTCTACGTCCTTCTTTACTTTTTTGAGAATATTGCCAAATTGAGCTTCAGCAGGCATACTGAAAGCAAATACGAGTGCAAATGCTACTGTAAATGCAATGAATCTTTTGTTTTTCATAAATTTGTGTTTATAATGGATTAAAATTATTATTTTGTAGTGCTCAAGAGTAATCGTTTATTAATGGTTTTTCATGTATGAAATTGTAACTTATCATGTACGCTAAGTTATAAAACATCGAACAGCATATCAGATATGACAAATTTATAAAGCATATCAAATATGACATATATATAAATAATATATAGTAAAATCCTTTTTTTATATGAACATTTCCACTCTATTAAGAA
>CALKIW010000044.1 GCA_937995875.1 uncultured Bacteroidales bacterium
GTGTTGCCTGTACTTTCTGTGTTGCCTGTACTTTCTGTGTTGCCTGTACTTTCTGCATCTTCTGATTTGATTTTTGGGTTTCTTTTGGAGCTTGCGCTTCGTTGTTGAAAATGTTACTTGTTGTTGTCATGATCTTATTTTTTTTATTTTATGACTGTTAGTTGTTTATCGCTCGAAACGAAGAGCAGTATGAGCTGGCTGTCGATTTCAGGGAAAGCATTAACCGCCTCTGCGTTGTCTGCGATGACCGGCGCATAAACATCGTTGCACTTGCTCATCGCTTGGATGCACTCGATACCTGCGAGGATCTTCTCGCTGTTGGATAAGTCGGGGTATGGCACGCCGTGCATGGTCATTACACATGTTGGCTTGACTGCGCCGTTAAGCTGCTCTTGGAACATCTTAAACCTTACGTTCTCAAACAGTTTGTTTACCCTTGTCTCCAAGTCTTCGATGCCGGCATGCTCCAAGCGTTCCGCCGTCGTGTCCTCCTGTTCAAGCTCTGTCAGCTGCTGCGTTAATGTCCGCATCCTGTCTTCAAGCTCTGCAATGCGGTTTCTGCGATTCCTGATTTCTTCTTCGGCACTTAGCCTGTCCCTCAACCTGTCCCGCTCGGCCACAAGTTCCGCCTTTCTCTGTGTGATATTCTTGGAGTTGCTCATGGCCTGTGGATCGTCTGTTATCTGCTCCAGCTGCTGCAGGGCTGCTTCAAGTTCTTTGTTAAGGGTTTCCCACCGCTCGTCATCTTCGGCACTCTCAAAGGTGATTATTTTGCTGCTCTCGCCCTCCAGCTGCTGCTCTGCTATGTCGAGCTGTTGTGTAAGCTCCTGCCTGCGCTTCTGTGCGTCCCTGAGCAAGGCTTCGGCATCGGCCTTGTTTTTCTTCAACCGTTTTGCCTCTTGGTCGAGTTCGTCCTGCTGCTTGGCGTGCTTGGCATAAAAGCGTTCTCTCGCTTCTTCCTTCAGCTTGTCGATGTCACCCTCAGGCAGGCGCTGTCCGCAGGTCTTGCAGGTTTCTGCGCTGTCGTCCCACTCGAACGTCTGAGATTCGACTTCTTCCCACAACTTCCTAAACCTCTGCGCTACTTCCTCCGTGTGCCTGATTCTTGCGGTGTAGTCCTCAATTTCCTGCTTGACGGTGTCTATATTCCTTTGTACGGTATTCACCCTCTGTCGTGCATTGTCTATGGCTTCTTCGTGCTCCTGCTTCTTGGCTCTGTTGCGCCGGGTGACGGATTCCTCTATCTTGGAAATGTCGCCTTTTATTCCGTTGATTATCCTGCGCTGCTCCAGCCGTTTGTCGTAACTTTGATTAAGGGTGGCCGTGTTGTCCTGCAACTGCTTGTCGTAGTCCTCGATGGCCTTGTCGATTTCTTCAATCCTCGAACGTATCTTATCAAAGTCCAGACCTCTGTCGTTAAGGCTCTGCAACATCTCCTGATTCTCGCTGATACGGCTTGGGGTGTTGTCAAGCTCTCTTTTCAATTCTTTCATCTGGTAGGCGAGGTGCTGGCGGTACCGCTTCAAATCCTCACCGCCCATCTTTTGAAGCAGGGACTTAAACCCCTCATCTTCTCCTGCTATATCTTCGATACTTCTTTCGCCTACCATTTTTACAAGCAGCGTCCGTTGGTCATCTGCCTTAAGGCTTGGAAAATACGCGGGGTTGGTCAATGCCTTGAAAAGTTCCTCAGGGCACAATTTGTTGATTTCAAGCGTATAGTCTCCTGCGGTGAATTTGTTGCCGTTGATATAGCAGAGTGTCTCGTGTCCACCGAGCACCTCCTGTTCCTGCCCCCTTGGTTTCGACCATATCTCCCTGCGCACTTTCATGACCACCATCTCCCTGCCGTCCGCTTCGAGTGTCAGTTTCACCTCGTTTTCGAGATGATTGATAATGTTGTTGTTCTCGTCCTTGGGGTCGATGCCAAAAACTGTCAAACCCTCGCTGTTCTTGTTAAACAACACCCAGTGGATGGCGTCGGCCGTGGTGGTCTTGCCCGTGTGGTTGGCACCGAGAATGTTGGTTAATGTGGGGTTAAACTCGACCGTGAGGTCTTGCACTCCCTTGAAGTTCTTGACTTCGAGCTTCTTAAAAATAATTTTCATGTCAATTAACTGTTTTGTTTTGTTGTTGTTTACTTTGTTATCTTACATGCTCATGTACCAAAATTTGATAATATCCGTGCCTAAGTAAAATTTTCTTCCCGTTGCCTTGCGGTAATGGCATCGGATGTTTCCCTTTTTGGTGTGGTTGAGCAAAGTGTTTCGGTGGATGCCGAGGATGGACGCAGCGTTACCGGTTGTGTACCGTCCTGCCGGCTTCACATTGGGCTGTTCTATTACCATGATAAATTCTCTATTATAGCCTGCGATGCAAAAATCGCGGGTAGGCCTATTAAAATTACTATGTGCGTTAAAAGCACCTCGCCGTTGGTGAACGTGTCACCGTCTCCAAGCATCTGCGTAAAAAAGTTATTCTCCTTTGTACACCATGTTTTGAAAGTCCTGATTCCTTTTTCTGCGTTCATAGTTAGTTCCTCCCTGCTTGTTATTCGTGTTTCTCTTCTGTTTTCTCCGTCTGGTCTGTAACCTCCTTCAGCGAGTTAATCGTGCCTGTGGTGGTGAGAATGTATCGAACGCCCGACGGGGTCATGCCGTGCCTGTCGGCTATCACGCGTATTGTCCTGTATGGTTTGTAGCCTTTGGCCATCATTTTGGGATTCAATTTCTCGAACTCCTCAATAATGATGCTGTTGCGTTTCTTGCGCTTCCGCTCCATGTCTGTCATGATTTTGATTTCTTCCATTTCGTCTCCTTTGTTTTTATTCTGTTGCATTAATATACTTGCTCAAAGCTAACCTCTTCGATACTCCCGTTGCTTATAAAGATTTCTCGTGCTTCCATTTCCAAATCATCCATTTCGTCTTGACAATCTTCATCATCTTCATCAAAATCCTTGATGCTAACCATTGTCGTACTGCCAACCAAATCGAAATTATCCATTAGGCCTCTCCAATCGAAATAGCAATCATTAAAATTTCGTGCGTTTCTGATGCTTGTTGTAATCTGTATTTTCATTGCTCTTATTATTTTGAAGCAGGGTGATTAGCCCCACCGTTACATTACTTTTTCATCCCCTTAAGGCTCTCAATAAATGCTGTACCAAAGATGATACCCTTAACAACAGCCTCTGCATCTTGATATGATACATCAAGATGGTTAGACACTTTGCTCACATTGTCATCAAACGATGCCTTATGGTCGATTACTCTCATTGCCTCTTCGATAGCGATATTGTTGATTCTGTTCATGCGCGCGTTGTTCATTTCAGATGCTCTCATAATTTTGCCCTTTCTTTTCTTTTTCGTTTGAACTTTTTTCTTTACTTTTGTTTTGACAAACGTTTCTACTTTCGTTTCGTCTAATGCAAATATAACAACTATTATTGATATAAGCAAGAATTATATGTTAAACTTTGCAAATTGAGCGATTATGACAGGAGAAGAAGTAAAAAAGTGCGTGACTCGCTTGGTTTAACCCAGCGTGAATTTGCAGATAGATGTGGTGTTAAGGTACGTACTGTACAGTATTGGGAGGCAAATGGTTAAGTGGACAACAGGAAATTGTCATTAAATCACTACTTTCTGATGGCGCAAAATTTGCGTCATATCAAAGTGGCTCTGTTCATGGGTCTGGGTCTGCTTCCGTGGCTGGCAATGGAAATAATGTAAATGCTGGCGATGCTCTATTTCGTGCTTTCGACGAGATTGCTTCCCAGCGTCGTGTTACTGAAAAAACTCAAGCACAAATGGATGAGTTTTTTCAAATTATAAAATCATTTGCGGATGACTCCGCTTCAAAATAGGAGGATGTGAAATTGGATATAAAAAATAAAAATAAACGATTTTCTCGTACTTCAAGCTGTGGTTTGAAAGTGATGTATGCAGCTATGCAAATATTATCGGAGCACGACGGCTCTTGCAGGGTTGCAGACCTACGTGCTGCCGTTTCAAATCGGGTGGTGTTTACCTCTTGGTGTTACGTTGGGTTTTTCTGTTATCATATCAGTGTCTCGGCTGGGTAATGAATTTGTTGATGAAATATTCCTGCCCCTTGGCCGTCACCTTGGTTGGTTGTCACCGTCGTTATTACGGTGTCATCGGGTCTTGTCACCACACCCTTGGTCACCTCAAAGAGCCCCTGCTCCATGCTGCGCTGTGTGGGTTGGTTTCGCTCCGAGCCTCCTTTCATCAGGAAGTCATGTTCACGGAGCCATGCAAACAGGCGCTTCTGCCCGGTGTT
>CALKIW010000045.1 GCA_937995875.1 uncultured Bacteroidales bacterium
CTAAAGTTTCCCACCCTAATAAATAGATGGAAAAATAACAGTTTGTCGAATTTTCTTTGTAAATTAGTAATCGATAAACAACTGATTTCAAAGGCAAAACAACAAAACTGTTATGGAAGCAAAAATAGAGAAAATATCTGAGTTATCCAAACTCCTGAGTGTTAAAAATCGAATGAGTGATGATTTATTTCATCTTTTTGGCAAGTTTGGTATCGGTCGCCTGTTATCCCAACTGTCATTGGAGAAACAGGACGGAGTTTCCGCTTCTGAGTTAATCCTTTCCCTTTGCCTCTTCCGCATAGTGGGTGATAGTATCCACAGCATATGTAAGCATAAGATATACGAGCTTTCAAACCATGGCAAAAACTGTTTCTATCGCATGATGATTCGCCCATCAATGGACTGGAGACGTTTAATGAATCACTTTGCCCTGCGTTATATGTGCCTGTTGCGGAAGTATGGTGAAGCTCCTCGCCCCGACACCACGACATGTTTCATTATTGATGACACCGTGCTTGAGAAAAGTGGCGTGAGAATGGAGGGAGTCAGCCGTGTCTTCGATCATGTGAAAGGCAAGTGCGTATTGGGCTACAAGCTGTTACTTTGTGCCTTCTTTGACGGCAAGACAACCATACCTTTTGACTTCTCACTGCATCAGGAAAAGGGCAAACAAGGCGACTGTGGGCTGACAAAACAGCAACGCCGAAAGGCATATCATGCCAAGAGGAATAATGGCAGTCCTGATTATGAGCGCTTTCAAGAGTGTAAGAAGCCTAAGATGGAAGTCGCTGTGGATATGCTTCGCCGTGGCTGGAAGATGGGGTTACATGCCAAGTATGTGATAACCGACAGTTGGTTCACTTGCGAGCAACTTATGGCGTGTGTCAGAAGCATAGGTAAAGGTGCGATGCACTTTGTGGGACTTGCAAAGTTGGGAAAGACGAAATACACCGTATCGGGCAGGAAGAAAAATGCAGCGGAACTCATTGCCGCCTATGAGCGCGAGCGAGGAAAGGTCTGTCGTAAGTATAGATGCAGATATATCCGGCTTAACGGCAACTTGGGAGATACACCTGTTAGAATCTTTCTCATCAAGTACGGCAGAAACTCCGCATGGAACGTCTTGCTCACCACGGATACGACGATGTCTTTCGTAAAAGCCTTTGAAGTGTATCAAATCAGATGGAACATAGAGGTGATGAACAAGGAAACTAAGCAGTATCTCGGATTGGGAGGTTATCAAGGTTGCGACTTCAACGGTCAGATAGCCGACGCAACGCTGTGCTACCTTACCTATACCGTCATGACTTTGGAAAAGCGTTTCGGGGAATACCAGACCATGGGCGAACTCTTTTCGGATATGGAAGACGACCTTATGGCGCTCACCTTATGGAAGCGAGTTCTTGCTTGTATCGAACGCATTCTTCGTGCTTTGGGAGAAACACTTGGGGTTACGCCCCAACAGCTTATGGCTGCAATCAGTGTCAACGACAAAGAGATGGGTAAAATCCTTGTAATGGCTGAAGCCTTAGAAAAATGGGATGATGAACATAAACGAATAGCATAACAGCTATTAGCCATGTGTTAAAACTCAATGGATATGGGGACGACAAGAAAAGATGAATGAGAAAAATCAGT
>CALKIW010000046.1 GCA_937995875.1 uncultured Bacteroidales bacterium
TAACTAAAAACAAAAATCGTATAACTATGGGAAAAACATTTCTAAATGATTGCAGGCTGTTGGTGCTTTGCAAGATTGCCCTTATAGCATTTTTGCTGTTCCCGGCAATGAATGTTCTTCATGCAGGCATGGCCAATGCCAAGACTATTACAGGTAAGGTTGTGTCGGCATCAGACAATGAGCCGCTCATTGGTGTCAGCGTCCAGCTGTTGGGCACTCAGCGTGGTACTGTCACTGATCTCGATGGACATTATTCCATCGATGCCAATGAAGGCGAAACTTTGACCTTCTCTTATATAGGATTTGTGACACAGCAAATCAAAGTGGGAGCTCAAAATGTAATTAACGTGACACTTAACGAAGACAACCAAAGTTTGGAAGACGTGGTTGTTATCGGGTATGGCGTTCAGAAAAAGAAGCTCGTCACCGGAGCGACAGCCCAGATGAAAGGCGACGATATTGCCAAGTTGAACACCACAAGTCCGCTGCAGGCCATGCAGGGACAGACACCGGGTGTCAATATCCAATCGGAATCGGGACAGCCGGGCTCCGGTATGAAAGTAATCATACGAGGCTTGGGCACTATTGGCAACTCCGGACCGCTGTATTTAATTGATGGAGTGGGTGGCGACATCTCAACTGTTAATCCTGCCGACATAGAGAGCATCGACGTTTTGAAGGACGCGGCATCGGCGGCCATATACGGCGCGCAGGCTGCCAACGGTGTGGTACTGGTTACTACAAAGCACGGACGCGAAGGCAAACCGCAAATATCTTTCGACGGATATATGGGCTGGCAGAATGTAGCGAGAAAGGCAGATATGCTGAACAGGCATCAATATATGGAGATTATGAACGAGCAGAGCGTGAATAGTGGCAACGGTGCCATAGACTGGAGCAAGTTCAAATCTATTACAGACGAGGCCGGCAACTATTACGATACCGACTGGATGGATGCTATGTTTAAGACTAATGCCAAGACACAGAGCTATAATTTCGGTGTTAATGGAGGTGGAAAAGCTGCTACATACGCCTTGAGTCTGGGGTATATGAGCCAGGAAGGTGTTGTTGGTGGCAAGGATGTCAGCAATTACGAACGTTACAATGTGCGTCTGAACACGGATCAGAAGCTGGCAAGTTTCTTGAAAATAGGCGAGCAGATTGGCATGGTCTACAAGAAGACGCATGGCATACGCGTAGGCAACCAATACAATAACTCCCTTCGAGGAGCCTTCGCTTCAGTGCCCCTTATTCCCATTTATGGACATAATGCATACGATGTGCCCTATTATGACACATCCGATAACGATTATTGGCAGGAGCAAGGTAACCCCTACGGAAGCATGATGCTCAATAATCAAAATGAAGATCGATCGGTAAACTTCACCGGAAACATTTTCGCGGAGTTGGAACCCATCCAAAATCTGAAGTTCCGCACACAGTTGGGAACAGTATACAGCACGAGCGAATATCGTAGTTTCTCGCCGATCTACAAGCTGTCGCCTTATGATTTTCAGGAGACCAAAACCAGTGTGAGCCAGTCGATGGGACACGGTTTTGCCATGACATGGACCAATACTCTAAGCTATAATTGGAATGTTGGTGACCATGCGTTCAATGCTTTGCTGGGAATGGAAAGTTCCAGATATGAGGGAACGTCTCTCTATGCTGCCAACGGCTACCTGAAGGAAGGTTATGACGACTGGAAGCATGCCTACTTGAGCAACGCCACGGGCAGCAGCACGGACGATGGAATATCTATTACCGGAGCTCCCCACGATGAGAGCCGTACGGTTTCATACTTTGGTCGTGTAGGATGGGATTGGAAAGAGACATATATGGTGAACGCCACACTGCGTGCAGATGGCAGTTCCAGATTTGCTAAAGGCCATCGTTTTGGTTATTTCCCCTCTGTCAGTGCAGGGTGGACCATCAGCAATGAGAAGTTCATGGAGTCTACAACCTCGTGGCTCGACTTCTTGAAACTGCGTGCCAGTTGGGGTCAGGTGGGTAACCAGAATATTGATAACTACCAATATCTCTCACCCATTACATCGACAAACACCCATTATAACTTTGGTACGGGACTGGGTGCAGCTGCTCAAAATGCTAATTGGGGAGCTTATCCCAGCCGACTTTCCAACCCCGACCTTACGTGGGAAACCTCTGAGCAGACCAACCTCGGTATTGATGCGTTGTTGCTTCACAGCCATTTGGGTATCAATTTCGATTGGTATTGGAAAACCACAAAAGACTGGCTCATCGTGGCTCCAATCCCTGACACGGCAGGAACAGGTGCTCCGTTCATCAACGGTGGTGACGTAAAGAACTATGGATTTGAATTGAATCTCACATGGAATAACAATATAGGCAAAGACTTCCGCTATCAGATCGGAGCAAATATGGCCTACAACCACAACGAGGTGGGTAATATTCCTACTAAGGATGGCATCATTCACGGCGCTTCCAATATGCTCTACGACAATAGCGAAGAGTTCTATCGCGCAGAAAACGGACACGCCATAGGTTACTTCTGGGGTTACAAAACGGCTGGCATCTTTCAAAACCAGCAGGAGATTGACGACTGGATAGCTGCCGGAAACGGTGTGCTTCAGGGTGCGAGCGTTGTGCCCGGCGACGTGAAATATTATGATATCAATCACGACGGACAGATTGGAGAGGCAGACAAAGTAGACCTCGGCAACGGCATTCCGGACGTAACGTTTGGATTCAATGTAGCGCTTTTCTACAAGGATTTCGACTTTGCCTTGACGGCAAATGGTGCTGCCGGTCATCAGATTGTGCAGAGTTATCGCAACCATGCTAACACAAAGGCCAACTATACTACTGCTATCCTCGACCGTTGGACAGGTGAAGGCACTTCAAACTTTATGCCGCGCGTAACGGAAACCAATGTAAACTGGATGTTCTCAGACCTTTATATTCACGATGGCGACTATCTTCGTATATCCAATATCACTTTAGGCTACGACTTCGCCAAACTCATGAAGCTGAGCTTTGTATCTCAAGCCCGGTTGTATTTCCAAGTTCAGAACGCATTTACCTTTACCAAGTACAACGGTATGGACCCGGAAATAGGGTACGGAACAGATGACTGGGTATCGGGAGTAGACGTTGGTTATTATCCCCGTCCACGCACATTCCTCGTAGGAGTGAATCTAAAGTTCTAATCGTAATTATCGTATGAAGAAATTCCTAAAGATTATGAAAATGAAAAAAATAAATATAATGATAGCAGGAATAGTGATGGCGAGTGGTGCACTGATGACCTCTTGCTCTGACAGTTTCCTCGATGTGGAAAGCAAAACGGAATCGAATACCGAGACTTTCTACAAGACAGAGAGTGATGCGTGGCGTGCATTGATTGGCTGTTATGCCGGTTGGCGCGAGACCACTTCTAACGGAAGCATTCCACTCGTCATGTCTTCCATTATGCAGTCAGATGAGTGTCTTGCCGGCGCAGGACAGAATGATGCCTACAACTATGATGTTGTCGATCAGTTTGACCAAAGCAAGGCTCCGTCTTATACTAACCTTTGGGAGTATGATTGGAAAGCATATTATGTAGCGATTGATCGTTGCAACGAGTTGATTACGCGCCAAGACAACATTGCTTGGAAAGATTCTACACTGAAACAATGCTATATTGGTGAAGCGCGTGTGCTTCGAGCATTGTGCTATTTCGACTTGGTGCGAATGTTTGAGAACGTTCCGTTGCTCACCGAGCCAAGTGATAAAAACACCCCTCAGGCAACCCCCGATGAGGTGTACGAATTGATTTTCTCAGACTTGAAATATGCGGCCGAGAACATTCCGGCTGATGCTTATCCCAAAGCCAACGCTGCCAGCAACGACGGTCATATCACCGCTTATGGCGCCAAGGGAATTCTTGCCCGTGCGTATCTATATTACAGTGGACGCTTTGGCAAGGAGCCGGCAGGCTGCACTAAAGCTGAGGCCCTGAAAGCCTGTGAGGATATTATTGCCAGCAACGAGTTTGCCTTGATTCCTCAGTTTAGGAATCTGTGGCCCGCATCGGCCAGCAATGCACTAGACGCGGCTGCCAATGGTACCTATGAGGAATGGCTTGCCAACTCTACTTATGCCGGTCCCGGCAACAGTGAGTTCATTCTTTCCATGAAATGCAATTATACGCAAGACTATAACGGCAACAATGATGGTAACCGATGGCTTATTAATCTTGGCATTCGTGGCGTTCAGGCTATTGACTGTTCCCCCTACGGCTACGGCTGGGGCATCTGTACTGTGAATCCTAAATTAGTGTCGGCTTACGGAAAGGGCGACCAGCGACTGGAGGCTTCTATCATAGATATAAACAAAGAGGGCATCGGCCAGAAAGAAAACTTTAAGGAAAAGTGTATCGGTGACCAACGCGAGTACACAGGTTACTATGTTAAGAAATACACCCCAATGGCTACTACCGACTGCACCCCCCTTCCTGTATTGTGGGGTGCCCCCGGCGACGCCATGACCAGCCAATGGCAGGATGTCATCATTCTGCGTTATGCTGATGTGCTGCTCATGGCAGCAGAGTTGGGTAGCAGCAGTGCACAGAAGTATATGGATATGGTACGGCAAAGGGCTTATACCGATAAAGACGGCAAACTGAGCAGCGATTACAAGCAGGTTACAGCCAACAAACAGAACATTATGAAAGAACGCCGTTTGGAATTTGCTTTCGAGGGTATTCGCTATTATGACCTGTTGCGTCAGGGAATCGATGTTGCCGCTGATGCCATTGCAGGCACAACAACGGTCATCAACGGTGGAGTGGAAGCAACAGTAACCGTCAAGGCGGCCAATATCAAGGCCAAAAACGGACTGTGTCAGATACCTCACAACCAGATAACCCTTTCGAATAATGTATTGAAACAAAACCCAGGTTGGTAATGATGGGCAAACAAGATTAAAAAACAATATTATGAAAATCAAGAAATATTTATATAGTTTGGCCGCCACGGCGATGGTGCTGTTGGGTATGTCGGCTTGCTCGCCGGATGATTACGATTTGGGAGACAAGAACGTTACGCCGGCCGATTTGGTTGAGGGTACAGCTTTCACCATCACCCACGATAGTAACAATCCCAATATTGTGTATCTCAAGAGCCTAATGGCAGACAGATATCAGGTGACATGGGTGCATCCGCAAGGACGGTCAAACGATCGGGAGGTGGAACTGAACATGCCATTCCCCGGTACATACGAGGTGGAGTTTGGCGTGGAGACACGTGGTGGCGTGGTATATAGCGAGCCGGCGACTTTCAAGATTGATAACTTCTATGCGGGCTTTGTAGACAATGAGCTTTACACGTTACTCACGGGCGGCGTAGGCCAGTCGAAGACGTGGATTCCCGACACGGGAGCATACGGACTTGCTGCAGGCGATATAGCCTATGGCGACCCGTCTACACCTGCTGGATTCAACAACTTTACGCCCAACTGGGAACCTGAAGGAAGTTTTCAGGACGATACCGGAAATTTCACCAAGAGCAGCATGACGTTCGACCTGAAGGACGGTGCTCATATCAAAACCACGACCGTAGCGCCCGACGGAACATCTGTCGAGGCCTCCGGATCGTATCTCATCGACACCAACAATGCGCGTCTTAACCTGACCGACTGCCAGCTGCTCCATTCGCCCAACTGGGACAATATGGAAGACGATGCGGGGTGGAAGACCAATATTCGCATCATCACACTGACCGAGAATCAGCTTCGTCTGTGTGTGCTCCGCAATCCAAAGACTTCGGGAGAAGGCGAGTGGTGGTTGTGTTTCAACTTCGTTTCCAAGGAGTATGCCGACAATTACGAGGCTCCTGAGGTAGAAGCTTTCCCCACGTTGGCAGAAAATTGGATGGACTTCGTGTCTCCCAAGAACGACAAGATGATTACCTATAAGCTCACGGGCTTCGACTGGTATAACAAGGATGGCTCTGCAAAGGGTGTTACAAACGTGGCTGCCAACAACAACTTGGAGGACATGACAATCACGCTCAACAGTGGTAACAACACCTATACCCTCACGGATTTCGATTCGAAAACACACGAGGGCAGCTACACGCTGACCGCAGACGGCATCTATACTTTCACGCCTGCACTGCCCGAACTTAAGCTCTCGGCCAACGGTCGTGCCGTGTTCAA
>CALKIW010000047.1 GCA_937995875.1 uncultured Bacteroidales bacterium
AGGCGGCTTTTCGGTCGTGTCAATCCGTGATGGTGCAGATGCCGACAGGTACGGGTAAAACGATACTTCTTGCAGAAGTAGTGAAAAGAGAAAAGGGGAAAGTGAAAAATCCGTATGTGTGGATTGTGGTGCATCGGCGTGAATTGGTAGAACAGATAAGAGAAATGCTTAAAACCATGCTAAGCAGTCCTTGCTCTACTTCTGGCACTGCTCTTTCCCTTTTATTGGATGATTCCCGCATAAAAGTAATGTCGATACAATGGCTGTCGAGACACTATCAAGAAATGGAGGAATTTCCATCATTGATAGTAATCGACGAGGCGCATCATGCCGTGGCGAAAACCTACAAGGAGGTGATGGATGCTTTTCCTGAATCGAAAAAATTGGGACTAACAGCCACGCCCTGCCGACTGATCAGACGAGGGTTCACCGATTTGTTTGACGTGCTACTGCAGTCGTGGTCAGCAAAGAAGTTTATAGCCGATGGTTGGCTATCGCTGTATGACTATATGTCCATCAGAGAGGACAGCGAGGACTGGCGCTTGGTGAACTCGCTGAAGAAACGAGGTGCCGACGGAGACTTCTCGCTGAGAGAGATGAGTGAGAAAATGAATGTGCAGCCAAGTATCGAGAGGCTTTGCGATACGGTGATAAGATATGCTGCAAACAAGAAAGGCATCACTTACGCCATAGACATAGCCCATGCGGAACATATAGCGGAAGAATACAGACGGCATGGGATAATGGCTGTGGCGATAAGCAGCAAGACACCGCTTGCAGAAAGGAAGGCAATCATTGAAAGGTTTAAGGAAACTGGTATAGGAGATCGTAATGATAAGCCTTACTATGCCTCATTAGGCCTTACTAAGCCATTAGGTGAAACATTGAATGCAGACTATAAGACAGACGTGAGGGATAAGACATTGGAGCAGACCAACGACATTCAAGTGCTGGTGAATGTCGATTTGTTCGGTGAAGGCTTTGACTGCCCCGATGTGGAGTTCATCCAGTTGGCGAGACCAACGTTGTCGTTGGCGAAATACCTACAACAAGTAGGTCGTGGCATGCGAGTGTTTGAAGGCAAGAAGTTTTGCCTGATATTAGACAATGTAGGCCTGTATCGATTATTTGGACTGCCGTCGGATGACAGAGACTGGCAAGCAATGTTTGAAGGGAAGATTGCAGGGAAAGGCAATATGATTCAAACCGAAGAACAATACGATGTCGCCTATTCCATTCGCAACAAAATGGTGTCAATAACGTCAGACAACCAGACAGAGCTGATAACCGTGATGACGCATGACGGACAGCGCATGGACTTGGAAGCGGCATACGGATATGAAATTGTAGAAAATGAAGAGGGTCTGTCAGGTGTAGTAGATAAAGAAGGGAACAACGTATTACCCTGCATATATAATAAGGTGGAACTGAAAGCATACGGATTTGCTACACTCTATTCCAGAAAGAAAATAGACCGAGAACGGCCGTGGATAGACCTGCTGAATGGTGTGAGGTTTATAAAACGCCCTAAGATTGAAAAGATCGGATTCCTTGAATTCTCCACAACAGACGGACTGCGCTTTTACCCCAGAGTACGGACACGGCAGATGGACGAAAGTTGTTTCGTATTGGTGGAATCATTAGAACATGGCATAGACTATGGATTGCGCTTCAAGACATTCTATGTACAACCATCAGAGCCAGACAAACTGTATTCCTTTAAAGAGAAGATGGATGATGTCCAACTTTGGGAGGACGAGAATGGAAACTTGGCATGGAAAGAAGAGTTTGAAACATCGTTGCATCCGACAAACCAAGACGAATGGGAAGCACGAAAGAAAAAACATTCGGATGAGATAAAGAAATACGCAAGGGATGTACACCAATATATATGGCATTTCAAACCCCAAATACAAATCGATAGCCTGTTCAGAAACAGATTGCTGAAGGACAATAAAGAACTGGACATTAGACTTGAACGCAAAGCCGATGGTAGTTACCAGACTTATTGCCGTGAACTAAGCTTTGACAAGTGGAAGTCCGTTGGAGCATACCTAAAGGTATTTCCACAAGCATACGGAATCCGTGTGGTGCAGAAACAGAACGGAAAATATGTAGTGCGAACAAGAATGTTTGAGCCGTTAGAAACGCCAGAACACGAATACGAATTTGCGGAGCTGCAAGATAATGTCCTCTTGCATTTTGTAGAAAAAGGAAAGGACTACTGGACATACTTGGAAAATCATGTATGCTTTTCGAAGAAACCGGAAATAGTAAGCATCGGCGTTATGAATTTCCTTAAAGTGGAGGATGTCTATGTGGAAATGAGTCCAAACAACAGAAAAACATATCGAAGGGACGAAATAAGAATGCGGAATGGCATTTGCTTTTTGGGAAACAAGAAAGTGTTGATAGAATCCAAATACTGGTCACGATATTTTATTTACCGACGTTATGTTGACGGCAAGCGGTTTATTTTGAGTGAGAATAAGGATGTAGAAGAATGTGACGCGCTCTATGATATGTATTATGACGGTGAGAATCCACCAATTTTCAAGAAGCGGAAGAAGAGTTATGAATAGTAGAAGGCGTTGCCGATGTACAGCAAAGGCGGATGTTCAAGATGGAGAGTCTTGGGCATCCGCCTTTACGGTTTATTCATCAACTTGAATATCAAGAAGATCGAAATACATAAGTCGGGTGTTTAGTGGTAATCTGCCAACACCTATCCCCATATATTTAGCTTCAAGTTTTTCATCTTCAATTAGAAAATGAAAGTCATTCTTTAAATAGTCGACCCTCAAAAAAACGACATCGCATTTTTCATATAGACCTGCGGGATGAATTGGTGATGAAAATTTAATTCCTGTCTTCCACAGCACCATATGATCACTCTTTCAATAAGGCACAAAAGAAGCCTTATGGCTCTTTTGAAGTTAAATGCGGCAGCTGCAAGCATGACGTTGATGGAGTCTCCGAAGAGACCCTTGTAGAAGTTCCTCCCTAACCGATGGTCTGCCTTGCAATGGCCTATGACAGGCTCTATTCCTGCTCGCTTGCGGAAGAGTTTGTGTTTTTTGT
>CALKIW010000048.1 GCA_937995875.1 uncultured Bacteroidales bacterium
GGCGACAGCACTTTCTTGGCGCGCTCGGAAAGCACCCATTGTACGAGGATGCGTCTTGTCAAAGTGATAACGCCGAAACAAACGATTCATTGTCTCGCAGTCGCCAATATCCATTCTGATGAACTTGCACTGTGGCAGCATCCTGCTCTCTACGATATTCGATTCCCAACAGGCTTCCTTCGTGTCGATGCCGCATTGTTCCAACCGCGCGTACTTCAAGCGGACGTCGTAATAATCATTGATATTGTCGATACCAATGACATTGAATCCCTTTTCGGCCAAAGCCTTCATCACACGAGAGCCAATAAAACCGGCGGCACCGGAAACTAATATATTCATATCACATTCTTTGTATTCTAAGTCGGGACACACAACAGTGTCAAGAAGTTCATGCCCGGCTCCTGTTGCTCATCACACGATATATTGGTTAATCATGGGCATGGCCCACCCCGCCACAAACAGGAAAGCCAACACGCCATAGCCTAAAATCCGAATGGAATCGGCAACCGACTTCTTAACCGCAAGTTGGTAGAGCGAGACAGCGGCAAACAAACTCATCACGGCGGCAGCCACCATGACAAGGGGTAAACGCAGCACCGGCAATGCCACAATGTGCTGCGCCACCAACAATGCGGGGAAAGTCAGCACAAGAATCGACTCCGGAATAGCGAGCGACCACGATACCCACCAACTCCCTTCATCGGTCTGGACAAGGCGGGCCGTCAGATATATTACAAAAGGAAAAGCCGGCAGCAGGTATATCTGCAACTTGGAGCTGACGCAAGACAACAAGAAGAGTGTGGCGACTACTATGCAAAAGAAGAATTTGTACACCTCCTCCATATCCGGCTTGCGTAGCAACGCCCATATCATGCCACCCACGCACAAGAGCGACCAAGGCAACCATTCGTACCATAAAGAAACGAAATAATAGTAGAAAGCACGGGCATGGTGAAAAGAGTTGATGCCCCGACCGACAGTCTGATGAAACACCAAGTTATAGAAATAATCCCCGCCGGCTTCGTAATAGGTCATTGCAAACCAACCCAAACTGCCAATTCCCAAGACAAATCATGTGCGCCAGTTCCACAACCTGCCGACATCCCGCCATCAATGCATCAGGATCATAAAAACCAACGTGGCAAACAAAGGGATGAGTAAGCCCAAAGGCCCTTTCGTAAATAAAGCCATGAAAAGCCAAACTCCCATGAGCCATTGTTCGGAACGGATGACATGGGGAGATGAATACATCCTCCAGAAAGAGCGAAAGGCCAACACCATAAATAGCGTCATCAGCATATCCATACGAACAACCATTGCCGCCGCCAGAAAGTAACAGGTGGAAACAACATGAGAGGTGCTAAATTACGATATGGAGCCGACAGACTATCGTGCGTCCAATCATTCATTATCTTCACCACGCCGGCCGCAGGGAGAAACGAGAACATACAGAGTGGCAACATAGAGTGGCAACCTAACAGTTGGCGACAGGCCATAACCAACCAGAAATACAGCGGCGGCTTGTCGGCATAGGGTTGTCCGTTCAACGTGAAAGAGAAAAAATGACCGCTGCGCAGCGCCTCATCAGCTATAGTTAAATAGCGGGCTTCATTGTCAGGAGTGAAGTCTCTGAATATCAGCATCGGCAAAAAACGCAATGATGACAATCCACCACAACTGTTTCTTTATCATAAATAATTATTCCGGTCAGACAATAAATGAACTGAAAATACTCCTTTAAAGAATATTGAATATTTATTGGCAAAGGTAGCAACAATTATCTGAACACAATAATAAACATGAAGGTTTTAACAAACAGAACAGTAAAAACTGTGCAACGCTCACCTTTATACTCTATGTATCAACAACACATCAAGGGGAAAGCGCACTGCGCTTTCCCCTTGACGATCCTCGTTTTGTGTTTGCAACATTCTCAATACCACAAGCGATGTAGCAGCTCTTTGACCACCGTTAAGCCAAACGCTTCTCCAGACGCTCACGGATGGCCGCGATGAAGTCGGCAGAGTTCACGGGCTTAGCCTCCACACCCTCCATCAGTCCGACAAGGTCTTTCGTGGCGATTCCCTCGTTCAGCGTGTCAAAGCAGGCACCTTCCAACTGGTCGCCAAAGTTTACCAGCGCCTCAATCTCGTCGAGTTCGCCCCGTTTGCGCAACGCTCCGCTCCATGCAAAGATCGTGGCCATCGGGTTGGTCGATGTCTCCTCACCCTTGAGATAACGATAGTAGTGACGCGTCACCGTGCCGTGTGCAGCCTCGAACTCATAGTTGCCGTCGGGAGAAACGAGCACAGAGGTCATCATGGCCAAGGAGCCAAAGGCAGTGGAAAGCATATCGCTCATCACATCGCCATCATAGTTTTTGCAAGCCCATATAAAGCCGCCCTTCGAACGGACCACACGCGCCACAGCGTCATCAATCAGGGTATAGAAATATTCTATGCCGAGTTTGTCAAACGTTTCCTTGTATTCCTTCTCGTAAACTTCCTCAAAAATTTCCCGGAATCGGGCGTCGTAGGTCTTGGATATGGTGTCTTTGGTGGCAAACCACAAGTCCTGCTTGGTGTCCACGGCAAACTTGAAGCAGCTGTGAGCAAACGAGCGAATACTCTTGTCCGTGTTGTGCATGCCTTGAACCACACCTCCTCCGTCGAAACTGTGGATTTCCACTTCCTGCCGTTTGCCACTCTGTCCCTCAAACACCAACTTGGCCGTTCCGGGCTCCTCAACCTTGATTTCTACGCCCTTATACACATCTCCATAGGCGTGACGGGCAATGGTGATGGGCTGTTCCCAGTTTTTCACGACGGGACGAATACTCGAAATGGTTATCGGTGCACGAAACACCGTGCCGTCCATGATAGACCGTATGGTGCCGTTCGGACTTTTCCACATCTTGTGCAGATGGTATTCGTCCATGCGCTGGGCATTGGGCGTGATGGTCGCACACTTCACAGCCACCCCATATTTCCTTGTTGCATTTGCGGCATCAATGGTCACTTGGTCGCCGGTGTCATCGCGATGGGGCAATCCGAGGTCATAATATTCGGTCTTCAGATCGACAAACGGCAAGATAAGCTCATCTTTAATCATCTTCCAGAGTATTCGGGTCATCTCGTCACCGTCCATCTCAACCAACGGTGTTGTCATCTTTATCTTTTCCATATTTACTTGATTTGTATTTTCACTGTTTAGTTATATCCTAACTGCAAAATTAGTAAAAAACTTTCAGAATTGACATAAAATCGCCGGATTTATTATCAAATAGTAAAAGGAAAGAGAATTTAGGTTTACCCCTCTCTTGCCTATCCAACACGCTTTCGGCAAGCCGGTAATCCTAAATTCTCTTTCTCCTATGCTATTATCAGCCCCTTGGCTTTACTTTTCCTCCGGAGCTTCGTCTATCAAGTCCATAAACTGGTCGAGCTTCGGCGTGATGATAATCTGTGTACGACGGTTGCGCTGCCTGCCCAGTTCGGTATTGTTGGAAGCGATGGGGTTAAACTCACCACGTCCACCGGCGGTCAAGCGACCCGGAGCCACACCGAAACGGTCTATCAGATACTGCACCACCGATGATGCACGCAGAGCCGAGAGGTCCCAGTTGTTGCGGATGTTTTTCATCAACTGCGACGAAGTGTTGATGGGCACGTCGTCGGTATTTCCCTCAATCAGCACGTCATAGTCTCTGTAATCCATGATAATCTTGGCAATTTTGCCCAGTGTTTCCTCAGCCCGCTCATTGATTTCATAGCTTCCACTCTTATAGAGCATATTGTCGGCCAACGAGATATATACCACGCCCTTGAGCACCTGAACATCCACTTCTCTCATTTCCTCCTTGCTCAACGAGCGTGTCAAGTTGTTGGTCAGCACCATGTTCAGCGAGTCACTCTTGCTCTTCACCTCTACCAAATGACGGATATATTGGTTAGACTCATTAATTTGGTCTACCAACTTCGAAATATTGATATTGTTGTCCGATGTATTCCTCAAACTCTTGTCCAAACTTCGCTGCAGCGCAGCATAATCCCTCTTCTGCTGAGCCAGCTGGTCTTCGAGTACGCTGACACGGCTCTGCGAGGCTGCCAGTCGTTCTCTGGCATCCTGAAAATTGGCTGTCAGTTCACGGTTTTCGTTCTGACAATTCACCAGATCTTTCTTGCTTGCGCAACTTGAGACGAGCAAAACGCCGGCCATCATTGCCAATATAAAAATGTTCTTTTTCATATCTGTTTATATTTTTGGTTATTATCTTCCGCATATCCAATCGACCCCATGAGCACGAAGTCGTGTATTTAATAAAACGTAAGACCCTGCGTAATGTTGCATCCGATTAAAAATTTTTAACCAGACCCCCTTGTGTTTTAAGACCTTATGACACTATGGCACCATGAAAAAGGTCTGTTGAGGTCAAAAAAATGCACAATCTGCAATTCGCGACCTGTGGAAAATCCGAGTATTTTTGCTTTACAAACTGCTCTCTAAAATTTGCGTATTTAAAAATAAATATACTTCGGTCGGGAAAATCGCGAAAATCGCTCATTTCGCAACCTGTTGATAATCAGAGCGTTTTGAACTAACGCCTTTACGCTCCTTATGTACCCACTCGCGGTTGCATATCGAATGGCATTGCAAGAAGGGCCTAATCGCAGGACGGATGAGGCTTAACCAAGTGGCGGTTAAGGCTTAGGCGCACCGCGATTAAGCCTCCACCATGATATGGTGGAAGATAATTCCTACATTCGGGCAATTTTTCGCACTGGAGAAATGGGCGGGAGTGGCGGAAACATAACCCTTTTTGCGCTGGTTGTGCAAAAAATAATCACCGAAAAACGGTAACTGTTTTTTACAAAGAAAGGAGCGAGTACGAAAGCAGGACAAAAAATCAAACGCTGCTCAATAGTGGCTGAATGCACGTTGTCCCGCATCTTGCGTCTGTATAAATACAACTTATAAAAATGCAAATATGAATCAATTTGTAGAATAAAATCACAAAAAATTATCATATTATTTTGTTATAATAGATTTTTATTATAATTTTGCAACGTAATAAAGCATAAAAATTCATGTCATGAAGATTAAAGACCGAAGGCTGGAAGCGATTAAAATGATCATTTCCAGTAAGGAATTAGGCAGTCAGGAGGAGGTTTTACAAGAACTGAAAAAGGAGGGATTTGAACTGACCCAAGCCACACTGAGCCGCGACTTCAAACAGCTGAAAGTTGCCAAGGCAGCCAGTATGAATGGTCAATACGTATATGTGTTGCCAAACGAAACCATGTACAAGCGTGTACACAAACCGCTCTCCGCCTTAGAAATGTTGCAGACTCCCGGATTTCAGTCTATCAATTTTTCCGGTAACATTGCCATCATCAAGACCCGGCCCGGCTACGCAAGCTCCATAGCCTACAATATTGACAACAGCAATGTAAAGGAGGTTTTGGGAACGATTGCCGGCGACGACACTATCCTCATGGTCTTGAAAGAAGGCGTTGAGCGCGACGCCGTGTTACAGGGACTAAACGAAATCGTTGAATTTTAAAAATAAAAATGGAAGAAATCAAAGTAATGGTGGCCGACGAGTCGCATATCAAATACGTCGATACCATTCTTAAAACTATTGAAGACGCAGCAAAGGTGCGCGGCACAGGCATTGCCAAACGCTCACCCGACTATGTTGCTACGAAAATGAAAGAAGCCAAGGCTGTGATTGCCTTGCAGGATGACACCTTCGCCGGATTCAGCTATATCGAGACGTGGGGCAACAAACGGTATGTCACCACATCGGGGCTTATTGTACACCCCGATTTCAGAGGGCGAGGACTTGCCAAGCGCATTAAGAACATGACATTTACACTGGCCCGCGTGCGATGGCCCCATGCCAAGATATTCTCGCTCACGAGCGGATCGGCGGTGATGAAAATGAACACGCAGCTGGGGTATCATCCGGTGACATTTGCCGATCTCACCGACGACGAGTCCTTCTGGCGCGGATGTGAGGGATGTGTCAATAAAGACATTCTGCATCGCACCGAGCGGAAATTCTGCATCTGCACGGCCATGCTCTTCGACCCCGAAGACCATCTTCCGGCCAAGATTCCATCAGAAGTATTGAAGCGAATCAAGCAGATTGACAGTCTGTAATCCATTCCTCCCCCCTCTTTCTTCGGGAAAACCAAGTATCGCACAGGTGGGGAATGGAATATTTGTTGAATGATTAAAAAGAAAAAACATAAGCTATGAAAAAGAAAGTTGTTGTTGCCTTCAGTGGCGGATTGGACACATCGTACACCGTAATGAAACTCGCCCAAGACGGGTGGGAAGTTTATGCCGCTTGTGCCAACACCGGTGGTTTCAGTGCAGAGCAGTTGAAAACCAATGAAGAAAACGCCTATAAATTAGGGGCAAAGGAATATGTGACACTCGACGTGACGCAGGAGTATTACGAAAAGAGTTTAAAATACATGATTTTCGGTAACGTGCTGCGTAACAACTGCTACCCCATCTCGGTATCCTCCGAGCGCATCTTTCAGGCCATCGCCATTGCCCGCTATGCCAATGAGATTGGCGCCGACGCCATTGCCCACGGCTCTACGGGAGCAGGCAACGACCAGATTCGTTTCGACATGACTTTCCTCGTCATGGCTCCGGGCATAGAGATCATCACGCTCACGCGCGACCACGCACTTTCCCGGCAAGACGAGGTAGACTTCCTGAATGAACACGGCTTCAAGGCCGACTTCGCCAAACTGAAATATTCCTACAATGTGGGTATCTGGGGAACGAGTATCTGCGGTGGCGAACTGCTCGACCCCTCACAAGGACTGCCGGAGGAGGCCTACCTGCAACACGTGACCGCCAAAGAGGAAGAAACCGAACTGCGCATTGAGTTCAAGAAGGGCGAGATATGCGCTGTGAACGGTGAGAAGTTCGATGACAAGATTAAGGCCATTCAGAAGATTGAGGAGATTGGCGCATCGTATGCCATCGGCCGCGACTGCAACGTGGGCGATACCATCATCGGCATCAAGGGACGTGTGGGCTTCGAGGCCGCCGCACCCATGCTGATTATCGAGGCTCACCGTCTGCTGGAGAAGTCTACACTCTCCAAGTGGCAGCAATATTGGAAGGACCAAGTAGCCAACTGGTACGGAATGTTCCTGCATGAGAGCCAGTATCTTGAGCCGGTGATGCCCGATATAGAGGCTTTCCTCGAAAGCTCGCAGCGCCATGTCAATGGTACGGCCATTCTGAAGCTGCGTCCCTACAGTTTCCAAACAGTGGGCGTGGATTCCGACGACGACCTCACCAAGTCGAAACTCGGCGAATACGGCGAGATGCAGCACGGTTGGACGGCCGAAGACGCTAAGGGATTCATCAAAATTCAGTCTACACCGCTACGTGTGTTCTACGGTATGCATCCTGAGGAGGAACGATAAACGATCGCCCGTCCCTCCCGAATGGATGGTGGCGGGCGAATGAAACACGATGCAACGATGTGGAAAGAACTGTAGAAGTTGCAACTTTTCCGGCTTGCAATACGTCTATATAATAGTAAGATAACCATTAAAACAATACGACAATGGCAAACGGAAAGAAATTGATAAGGTCGAAGGACAGAGTGATTGCGGGAGTAGTCGGCGGAATTGCCGAATATTTTGACATAGATCCAACGATAGCACGTGTTACCTATGCAATTCTCACGGTATGCACGGCTTTCAGCGGAATTATTCTCTATCCTATCCTTTGGCTGGTTATCCCGGAAGATAAATAGTAAGAAAACAAAAAGATGATTAGAATAGGAATACTTGGAGGGGCCGGTTATACGGCGGGCGAGCTGATTCGCCTGTTGATAAACCATCCCCAAGCAGAGATTAAGTTTATAAACAGCGAGAGCAACGCCGGCAATCTGCTCACCGATGTGCACGAGGGGTTGTACGGTGAAACGACGATGCGTTTCACTTCGGAGATGCCTTTCGACGAGGTGGATGTTGTGTTTTTCTGCTTCGGACATGGCAAAAGCGAGGCTTTTCTGAAAGAGCACAAAGTGCCGGCACACGTAAAAATCGTGGATTTGGCGCAGGACTTTCGACTTCGTCCAACGATGAAGATTGCCGATTCCGCTGCCGAAAAGCAGCATCCAACACCCGAAGTGCACGACTACATCTATGGTCTGCCTGAAATAAACAAGGCAAAAATTGCCGAAGCACAACACGTGGCCAACCCCGGTTGCTTCGCCACGTGTATCCAGTTGGGACTGCTGCCGGCCGCCAACATGAAACTCATTGACAAGGATGTGAACGTGAATGCCATCACGGGCAGCACGGGAGCAGGTGTGAAGCCGAAACCAACCACGCACTTCTCGTGGCGCATGGGCAACATCAGCATATATAAAGCATTCTCTCATCAGCACGTGCCCGAAATCAAGCAGAGTCTGGAGCAGGTGCAGGGCCATCTCGAAGCAGAAATCGATTTCATCCCTTACCGTGGGGATTTCGCACGCGGCATCTTTGCCACGCTGGTGGTACGCACCGACAAAGACCTCGACAGCATCGTGGCAGGATATAAGGAATTTTATAAGGACGCTCCTTTCACACACTATGTGGACAAGGAGATCGACCTGAAACAGGTGGTAAACACCAACAAGGCTTTGGTGCATTGCGATAAGTGTGGAGACAAGCTGCTCATCACTTCGTGTATCGACAATTTGCTGAAAGGCGCGGTGGGACAGGCCGTACAGAACATGAACATCATGTTTGGCATAGATGAACGAGAAGGGTTGAGACTGAAACCGAGTGCATTTTAAGAAAGTGAAGAATGAAGAAATAAGAGTGAAGAATGGGGCGTATAATCGTGAGTTTGGCTCGACCTGCTCAAAGACACTAACTATATTGACGAAAAGGTTTATGGTAGCATGATAACAGACTGCAATGAACTCATCGCAATGTTGGTAGCATCCATCAAAACTGTTAAATACAGAAACAAACAGAATAACAGGTAACCCACCCCCATCATGCATATCAATGCTTCATTCATCACTCTTAATTCTTCACTCCTCATTCTTAATTTAAAAACATATGAATCTATTTGACGTATATCCGCTCTTTGACATCAACATTGTTAAGGGCAAAGGAACTAAGGTATGGGACGATAAAGGACAGGAATATCTTGACCTTTATGGTGGCCATGCCGTGATTAGTATTGGACATTGCCATCCCCATTATGTGGACATGATGACCAACCAGCTCCACAGGCTGGGCTTCTATTCCAACAGTGTTATCAACATGCTGCAGCAGCAAGTGGCCCAACGGCTGGGCAAGGCAAGTGGTTATGAAGACTACCAGTTCTTTATGGTCAATAGCGGAGCAGAGGCCAACGAGAACGCTTTGAAGCTGGCGAGTTTCACCAATGGTCAGAAGCGCGTGTTGGCCGTAGACCATGCGTTTCATGGACGCACGTCGCTGGCCGTAGAGGTGACGGGGAATCCCAAGATTGTGGCACCCATCAACGCCAACGGACACGCGACGTTTCTCCCCATGAACGACCTCGAAGCATGGGAAAAAGAACTGGCCAAAGGCGATGTGTGTGCCTGTATCATTGAGTGTATTCAGGGCATTGGCGGTTGTGTCATGGCCACTCCGGAATTTGCGCAAGGCTTGGCAGCTGCCTGCAAAAAACATGGCGCCATTTTGATTTGCGACGAGATACAATGCGGATATGGCCGAAGCGGAAAATTCTTTGCTCACCAATGGCTGGGCATCAAACCCGACCTCATCACCGTAGCCAAAGGAATTGCCAACGGATTCCCGGTAGGTGGGCTGCTCATTTCGCCCGACTTTAAACCCGTCTACGGTCAGTTGGGCACCACGTTTGGCGGCAATCACCTTGGCTGTACGGCGGCACTGGCCGTACTCGACGTGTTTGAACAGGAGAAACTGGTGGAGAACGCAAACAAGGTGGGCGAATACTTTATCGAGCGACTCAAAGAAATGCAAAAGGCTGAGCCTCATATTATTGAGGTGCGCGGACGCGGTTTGATGATAGGATTGGTGTTGGACCTTCCACATAAGGAGGTGCGTGGCAAACTCATCCACGAGCAACACGTGTTCACCGGATGTGCCGGCACAAACATTCTGCGCATCCTTCCGCCACTGACATTGACCAAAGCCGAAGTAGACGACTTTATCGGCAGACTGAAAAACGTGTTTGAACAACTATAGAAAAACGAAGGAGTGACAACTATAAAAACTTCAAAAGGATTATGAAAATTGCTATTATCGGTGCAGGAGAGATGGGAGGTGCCTTCGCAAGCGGTTTGTTGAAAGGAACAATGTTTAGCCCGGACAATATCACCGTAGCCAATCCCCATGATGATAAACTTCAAAAGTTTGCCCAAATGGGTGCCAGTATCACTACGGATAACAAAACAGCTGCACAAGATGCCGACTTTGTAGCGTTGGTTGTGAAGCCCGGTGTCGTAAAGACGGTTATCGATGAAATAATATCGGAGCTCGACTACGGCAAACAGGTGATTATTAATATGGCGGCCTCCATCACCATTGATCAATTAGAAACATGGCTGGAGAAGGATGGTGCCGTGCCCGAAATATTCCAAGTGATACCCAATATCGGCATCGCAGAAAGGGCATCGATGAGCTTCATTGCTCCCAATGCAAAAGGAGCCGGCAATGTTCGCAAAGTGAAAGATATTTTCGACGACCTCGGCAAAAGCATGATGACCGACGAACGACTGCTTTTTGCCGGCACGGCTATGGCCGGATGCGGCATTGCATACGTCATGCGGTTTGTACGCGCTGCCTCTGAAGCCGGTGTGGAACTGGGCTTCAAGGCCGATGACGCCAAAGAAATTATAGTGCAGACTATGAATGGTGCCGTGAAACTGCTGCAAGGAAAAGGACATCATCCGGAAACGGAGATAGACAAGGTTACCACTCCCGGAGGTATGACCATCAAGGGACTCAATGCCATGGAAAGGCACGGATTCTCCAGTGCCGTTATCGAAGGCATCAAAGCTTCTCTTGTATAATTTAGGTTAAGAAGACCTTCCACTACTTCACATTGTTGTTATTTCTCACAAATTCTTTGTATCTTTGGCCTGATTTTTAATTTATTCAGCATGGAAGAAGAAACAGCTATCCAAATAGGTAAACGCCTGAAAGGCTTGCGCGAGGTGCTGGACATTCCGGTAGACGAGATTGCCCTGCTATGTGGCATTACCCACGACGAATACCTACAGATGGAGGAAGGCGGCGGGACAGGATATCTCCATGTGAGCAGCCTGCAAAAAATAGCCAGGCAATACGGTATAAGTCTCGACGAACTGCTCTTTGGCGAGGAGCCACGCATGAGCAGCTACTTTCTCACCCGTAAGGGAATGGGGCAGACTGTAGAGCGACAGAAGGCCTACAAATACCAGAGCTTGGCCAGCGGATTTCGAGGACGCAAGGCCGACCCTTTCCTGGTGGTTATCAGTCCGAAAACCGAAGACACTGTTATCAGCAAGAGTTCGCATGCCAACCAAGAGTTTGATATGGTGATTAAGGGATGTCTTGAGATTACCGTTGGCGAGAAAGTGCTGATACTCAACGAGGGTGACAGCCTTTACTTCGACTCTACACAGCCTCACTGCCTGCGGGCATTAAACGGAGAACCGGTGACCCTGCTGGCCATCATCTTCTAAGCAGGAGTAACTAAACAGCAACAATGATAGAAAGATTTATAACGCAGACCCACTTCACTTCAGAGAAAGACTTCAAGAAGAATCTGCGGTTCAAGATACCACATAATTTTAATTTCGCCTACGATGTGATGGATGTGTGGGCAGAGCAATGCCCCGACAAAGTGTGCCTGATATGGACAAGTGAGCGTGGGGAGGAAGTATATACAACCTTTGCACAGTTCAAGGAGCAAACAGACCGCACTGCAGCCTATTTCCAGAGTCTGGGTATTCATCGTGGCGACAAAGTGATGCTCATATTAAAGCGCCATTACCAATGGTGGCTCTCGATGATGGCTCTGAGCAAGATTGGTGCAGTGGCCATTCCGGCAACTCACATGCTTACCCACAAGGATATAGAATACCGCAACCGGCGAGCCTCCGTCAAGGCTATCATCTGTGTGAACGACGAATATGTTACCACACAAGTTGCCGAGGCGATGCCTCAAAGCCCGACGGTAGAGATTCTCGTAGCCGTAAACTCTATGGCACAAGGAAACAATCCCGTGCCGCAGGGGTTTCACGATTGGCGCAGGGAGTGGGCTTCGGCTCCACAGTTTGTGCGTCCGAAAGATGTCAATACCAATGAGGATATCATGCTCATGTATTTCACCAGTGGCACCAGCGGTGAACCGAAGATTGTGGCTCATGACCACCTTTATGCCCTCGGTCATCTGGCGACAGGTGTGTTCTGGCACAACCTAAACGAAGAAAGCATCCAGCTCACCGTGGCCGACACCGGATGGGGAAAAGCCGTGTGGGGCAAGCTCTACGGTCAATGGTTTGCCGGTGCAACCGTGTTTGTATTCGATCACGAGAAGTTTTCTGCCGACAAGGTAATGAGAGCGATGGCCAAATACCACGTAACTTCCTTCTGTGCACCACCCACAATATATCGATTCATGCTTCAGGAAGACTTCGACAATTACGACTTCTCTGCCCTAAAACACTGTACCACCGCTGGGGAAGCACTTGAGCCCGTTGTCTTTGAACGATTCCAAAAGCGAACCGGGATCAAGATAAAGGAGGGATTCGGACAGACCGAAACCACCATGACACTCGGAACATACCCATGGATGGAAGGCAAACCGGGGTCGATGGGCAAGCCCTCTCCCCAATACAATATCCGACTACTACGTGCCGACGGCACCGATTGCGAAGAAGGGGAAAAGGGTGAAATCTGTATCGACACCCATGCCGGCAAACCAATCGGACTTTTCAAGGGATATTATCACGACGAAGCATTGACCAAGAAGGTGTGGCACGACAACATTTACCACACCGGCGACCTTGCTTGGCGCGACGAGGAAGGCTATTATTGGTTCGTGGGGCGAGCCGATGATGTCATCAAGAGTTCGGGGTATCGCATCGGACCGTTCGAGGTAGAAAGTGCGCTGATGACCCATCCTGCCGTCGTGGAGTGTGCAGTTACCGGCATTCCGGACCACATCAGGGGAATGATAGTTAAGGCTACGGTGGTGCTGGCCAAGAACTATCAGAAAGAAGCAGGAGGAAAACTTATCAAAGAGCTTCAAAACCACGTGAAGCACGAGACTGCTCCCTACAAATACCCACGCGTCATTGAGTTTGCAGATGCCTTACCCAAGACCATCAGTGGCAAGATAAGACGTGTAGAAATCAGGGAGAACGATGCGAAAAAGAAACATCCACAAAGTTTTATTCATAGCAAAACAACAAAAGAAAAAACATAATGACAACCCAAAAGCATACCATCCACAACACAAAACTCTCGCAGAAGAAGCGCATAGTTGTCAAAGTTGGCAGTAATGTGCTGACCAGAGACAACGGCAAACTCGATGTGACGCGTATGTCGTCGATCGTCGACCAGATTGTATGGCTCAAGCAGAACGGATACGAGGTGATTCTCGTTTCGTCAGGAGCAATGGCCAGTGGACGTGACGAACTGCGCGTAAAACGGAAGTTGGACAGCGTGAAACAGCGCCAACTGTTCTCCGCATTGGGGCAGGTGAAACTCATTGGGCTCTACTACGATCTTTTCCGCGAATACAATATGCATATCGGGCAGGTGCTCACCATGAAGGAAAGTTTCTCTACTCGTGGCGAATATCTCAACCAGCGGGCCTGCATGAATGTGATGCTTGAGAACGGAGTGATTCCGATTGTCAACGAAAACGACACCGTGAGCGTCACCGAACTGATGTTTACCGACAACGATGAACTGGCCGGTCTGGTGGCGTCGATGATGGGAGCCGACTCACTGGTCATCCTTTCCAATGTGGACGGCATCTTCAACGGTGACCCGAAAGAGCCCTTATCGCGCGTCATTCCGGTTGTAAACTACGACCGTGACCTTAGCGAATACATACAAGATTCCAAAAGCAACTTTGGGCGGGGAGGCATGATTACCAAGACCAATATTGCCCGCAAGGTGGCCGAGGAAGGCATCAAGGTGATCATCGCCAATGGTAAGACCACAAATATTCTCATCGACCTGTTTTCCAATCCACAAAAGACCATGCACACGGAGTTTCTCCCCAACCCTAACCCCACGTCTCAAGTGAAGAAATGGATAGCCCACAGCGAGAGTTTTGCCAAAGGTAAAATCCACATCAACGACAAGGCTGAAGAGGCCCTGAAAGGCGAGAAAGCAGTGAGCCTGCTACTCGTTGGTGTTATCAAAATAGACGGAGACTTCGAGGAAGGAGACATTATCAATGTGGTGGACAAACAGAACAACACCATCGCCGTAGGCCGAAGTAACTATGCTGCCGACGAAGCGCGGAAACTGATGGGTGCACACGACATCCGGCCCCTCATACACTACGACTATCTGTATATGGAATAATGGTTGGAAAACTGGCGGGCACTGACTTGTAAAGAGCTAAAAGGTCGCCTATATTAAATCCGAAAGACATATACAAAAAGGTTGAAAGTCGATTAAAGTAAGTTCCGAAACCATGTACAAGAAGGTTAAAAGCGGGTTATATTAAATCCGGAAAACATGTACAAGAGGCTTGAAAGTTGCTTTAACTCTTTTCCAGTCTCCTAAACAAGACACTGACGTTTGGCTCCAGTCGCACAAACTTCCCCACTTCCCAAAACTTCTTTAATTTCTAAAAACATACTTATGCAACTCAAACAGACCTTCAAAAACGTCAAGAACGCCAGCAAAACACTTGGCCTCATGACCGACGAAGCGCGCAACAACATACTCAACCGGGTAGCCGATACCATTATTTCGGAAAAATCCACACTGTTGGAAGCTAACGCCAAAGACCTTGCACGCATGGACAAGGCCAATCCTTTATACGACCGTCTGCAGCTCACAGAAGCCCGTCTCAAAGACATTGCCGACAGTATGCGACAGGTTGCAGCCCTCCCCTCTCCATTGGGACATACGCTCAAACACCAAGTACTCGACAATGGAATGGAACTTAAACGCGTCAGCGTTCCATTTGGGGTTATCGGCGTTATCTATGAAGCCCGACCCAATGTCACATTCGACGTTTTTGCCCTATGCCTCAAAAGCGGCAACGCCTGCATCCTGAAGTGTGGCAAGGATGCTGTGGATTCATGTCAGGCCGGTGTAGACCTCATCCACCGTGTATTGCAGAATGAAGGTGCCAATCCCGACATCGTGGCCCTGCTTCCTGCCACTCATGAAGCAACGGGCGAGATGCTGCAAGCCAACGATTATATCGACCTGTGCATACCGCGAGGCGGTAAACGGCTCATCAATTTTGTTCGTGACACGGCCAAAGTACCCGTCATCGAGACCGGTGCAGGCGTGGTGCACTGCTATTTTGATGCCGAAGGCGACCTCGCTATCGGCCAAAGGGTCATAGATAATGCCAAGACACGCCGTGTAAGTGTGTGCAACGCGCTCGACACCCTCATCATCAATACCAAACGACTGAACGACCTCCCTTTCCTCTGTAAACCTTTAGCCGAGAAGCAGGTGAAGATTCACGCCGACCAACGCGCATTCCAAGTACTCCAAAACAACTACCCGGCAGACCTGCTCACCACCATCAACAACGAGGAAGAATGGCACACGGAATGGCTGAGCATGCAGATGGGGCTGAAAACCGTAGACTCTATCGATGAAGCCATCGACCATATCGACACCTACGGCAGTGGACACAGCGAGAGTATCGTCACCGAAAACAAACAGACTGCCCGTAAGTTCCAAGCCATGGTTGATGCGGCTTGTGTCTACGTCAATACTCCCACGAGCTTCACCGACGGCGGCCAATTCGGGCTCGGCGCAGAGATAGGCATCAGCACCCAAAAGCTCGGCGCACGCGGACCAATGGCACTTGAAGAAATGACGACCTACAAATGGCTCATTGAAGGAAGAGGGCAAGTAAGGGAAGGATGAAGATAGTAGAGGGAAGAATGAAGAGATAAGAGAGAAGAATGAAAGGGAAAATAAGAGATTATAAACAAAAAACTGCAATTATATGATGAAGACGTTTTTTCACGTAGAAGATATTGGCAATCTGACCAAAGCCATAGAAGAAGCAAAAGAGGTAAAAGCAAACCGCTACGATTATCAGAATTTGGGCAAAAACAAGACCCTGCTGATGATTTTCTTCAACAACTCGCTGCGTACCCGGCTCTCCACCCAGAAGGCAGCCATGAACCTCGGCATGAATGTCATCGTACTCGACGTGAACGCCGGCGCGTGGAAGCTGGAGACCGAGCGGGGTGTTATCATGGACGGCGACAAGAGCGAACACCTGCTCGAAGCCATCCCCGTGATGGGTTGCTACTGCGACATTATTGCCGTGCGCTCGTTTGCAGGTCTCACCGATCGCGAATTCGACTATGCCGAGACCATCGTAAACCAGTTTGTGAAATATTCGGGCAAGCCCGTTGTAGCTATGGAAACGGCCACCGTGCACCCCCTTCAGGCCTTTGCCGACCTCATCACCATTGAGGAGCACAAGCAGACAGCACGTCCCAAGGTTGTCCTCACATGGGCACCCCACTGCCGTGCGCTGCCTCAGGCTGTGCCAAACTCGTTTGCCGAATGGATGAATGCTGCCGATGTTGATTTCGTCATTACTCATCCCGAAGGTTACGAGCTCGACCCCCGCTTCGTGGGCAATGCCCAAGTGGAATACGACCAGCGCAAAGCACTCGAAGGAGCCGACTTCGTTTATGCCAAGAACTGGAGTTGCCCGGGAGTGAAAAATCCAAGCGACTACGGTCAAATTCTCTCCAAAGACATGAGCTGGACCATCGATGCCGAACACATGAGCTGGACCAACAACGGCCGGTTCATGCATTGTCTGCCCGTGCGTCGCGGTCTTATCGTCACCGATGACGTGATAGAAGACGAGCGCAGTCTCGTCATTCCCGAGGCCGCCAACCGTGAAATTTCAGCCCAAGTGGTACTGAAACGGGTGTTGGAAAGTCTGTAAAATATCTTTCCAACACATAATAGAGGGATAAATACTTAACTGTTATACCAATACAAATAAACGAATAGTGGCATAGTAAAAAGCAATTGCGAAGACTGGAAGCCATACTGCTTTCAGTCTTTTTTTATTCCCATTTTACATACTTTTTCCTGACTTCGTCATCGTGTCACCCAAAAATCCTCGTCAAAAAGTTTAGC
>CALKIW010000049.1 GCA_937995875.1 uncultured Bacteroidales bacterium
CATAGGCACAAAGACAGAGCTGACAATCGTATTGAAAGAAGAAGCCAACATTTTGCAGGAGACTGTGATTGTGGGCTATGGACAGCAGAAGAAAGCCAGTGTTGTGGGAGCTATCACCCAAGCCGACAGCAAGGTGCTCGAGCGTGCGGCAGGTATTACAGACGTCGGCGCTGCCCTGACGGGTAATCTGCCAGGCGTAATAACCATGGCCAGTTCGGGCTTGCCCGGTGAGGAAGAGCCGCAGATTGTAATCCGCGGTTCGAGTTCATGGAACAGCAGCTCTCCGCTTGTACTCGTAGACGGGATAGAGCGTCCGATGAGTTCCGTGGACATTTCTTCTGTACAAAACATCTCGGTGCTGAAAGATGCTTCGGCAACAGCTGTTTATGGTGTGAAGGGCGCCAATGGCGTTATCCTCGTCACCACGAAGCGCGGTAACGAGGGCAGAGCCCGAATCAGCGCTACGTTCAACTCTATTGTCAAAGTTCCCTCGAAGTTGCCAAACAAGTATGATGCATACGATGCCCTGATGATAAGAAACCAGGCGATAGAACACGAGTTGAGCCTGAGCCCTGAATCGTGGGCAGACATTCGTTCACAGGAATTTATAGACAACTATCGCAACCAAACCACATTGGAGCAGCGCGAACGCTATCCCAACGTAGACTGGCAGGACGCATTGTTTAAGAAGTCTGTCATGTCTTACAACGCAAACTTGAATGTAAGTGGTGGTACAAAATTCGTGAAATATTTTGCGTCGGTCGATTTTGCCAATGAGGGTGACCTTTTCCGCGTTTACGATAATAATCGTGGTTACAACTCTGGTTATGGCTATAACCGCATCAATGTTCGCAGCAACCTCGACTTCCAAATCACCAAGACCACAACCCTGAAAGTCAATGTGGCCGGGTCGAATGGTCAGCAGAAGGCTCCGTACAACAACTCTCGTTATAGCAGTACGTCCGACTGGGCCGTAGCACAGCAGTGGGCCGGAGCCTACAACATTGCGCCCGACGTATTTCTTCCCACCTACAGCGACGGCTCGTGGGGTTTCTATCCCTCGGGCACCAATGTGACCAACTCGGCACAGGATATGTCGCTTGGCGGTACCATGAAGAACACGACGACCCGTATCAACACCGACTTCTCGCTCGACCAGAAGCTCGACTTCATCACCAAGGGACTGAACTTCCATGGCATGATATCGTGGGATAATGTCTTTGTGGAGTGGAAGCGCGGTATCAACGACCTCTTCAATGACGCTCAGCAAAAATGGATAGACCCGCTGACGGGCAATGCAACCTACAAGCAGGCTTTTGAAAACAACAACCACTTCGACTTTCAGCAGCCCGTCAACTGGGCCGTGGAAGGTGGAGAGGTGCAAAACTGGCGCACGCAGCGACATCTTAACTATCAGTTGCAAATGAACTGGGCACGCACATTCGGTGTTCATGACCTTACTGCCATGGGACTGTTCAGCCGTCAGGAAACGGCTTGGGGAAGCATGGTGCCTAACTATCGCGAGGACTGGGCATTCCGTACGACCTATAATTATGCACAGAAATATTTTATAGAATACAACGGTGCCTACAATGGTTCTGAGAAATTCAGCAAGGACAATCGTTTTGCCTTCTTCAACTCGGGAGCGCTTGGTTGGATGGTAACCGAGGAAAAGTTTATGAAGAACGTGAAGTTCCTCGACATGCTGAAGCTTCGTGCCTCGTATGGAGAGATTGGTGACGACAACGTTCCGTCACGCTGGCTATATATGAACCAGTGGGCATACGGCGGTAATTCATCGTTAGACATCAATCACGGTGATAGTCCCTACACTTGGTATCGGGAGGCTTCGGTGGGCAACCCTGATGTGCACTGGGAGAAAGTGAAGAAATTCAACATCGGTGCTGACTATTCTTTCTTCGATGGACTTTTTGTGGGAAGTGTAGATATTTTCCGCGACAAGCGAACCGATATTCTGGTTGGCGGCAACGACCGATCGGTGCCTTCTTATTTCGGACAAAATGCCGTAACGGCCAACTTGGGTAGAGTGAAGACCCGTGGCTATGAATTAGCCTTGCGTGTTAATAAGGTGTTCCCTACTGGGCTGCGAGTTTGGGGTGATTTCAATATGACCCATGCCGAAAACGAGATTATCGTGAAAGACGATCAGCCGCTGCTTCCTGCATACAGAAAGGCTGCCGGCTATGCCATCGATCAGACACATGCCTATATCGACAAGGGCTACATGAATAGCTACGACGAGATTTATGCCAGTCCGAAATTTGATTCCAATAACGAGATGAAATTGCCGGGCGATAAATACATTGTCGACTTCAATGGTGATGGTGTGATAGATGTCAACGACCAAGCCCCGTATGGTTATTCAAGCTCACCACAAAACACTTACAATGCTACTGTGGGCACGGAGTGGAAGGGATTTAGTTTCTTTGTACAGTTTTATGGTGTAACCAATGTTACACGTGACGTAACGCTGACCAACTTTGGTGGAAAGATGAACACCGTATATGATCAAGGGTCATGGTGGTCGACTGACAATATGAACGCCGACGTATCTCCTTCTCGTTGGATTTCGCAGCAGGCCAACTATTCCAGCGGCACGCGCTATTTGTATGACGGCTCGTATATCCGCTTGAAGAACATCGAGCTGGCCTACAACTTCACACAGAAGTGGGTGAAGTCTATCGGCCTTTCGAATCTCAGACTATATATAAGCGGTAACAACCTGTGGGTATGGTCGCGCATGCCGGACGACCGCGAGTCTAACTTTGCCGGTGCGGGCGGACAGGGTGCCTATCCCACCGTGAAACGCATTAACTTTGGATTACGCGTAGGCTTCTAACAAATAAGATATGATGACAATGAAAAAGATATATAGTTTTTTGGCATACAGCACCATTGCTGTCTGCATATCGGCAGGGATAACCTCTTGCACAGATTATTTGGACAAGGAGGCCGACTCGACCGTATCAGAAGATGTGGCGTTTGTAAACTTCAATAACTTCCAGGGGTATATAGAGGAAATGTACAACTGCATACCCGATAAGGAGAAATGCTACTGGATCACCACATTCAACTGGGGTGAGGACGAAATCATGAACAGTGGTTTGGGCGACAGCCACATGACCCACCAAATAGACCTCGGTGCATTCCGCACATGGTCCACCAATGGTCAGAACTGGCTTTACCGCAACCCGGTCAATTCTGACCCCAAGGATAAATTCAATCATTCTCTTTGGCCCCATGCCTGGTACTGCATACGCAAGGCCAACTTAGGACTGGAAAACCTGGACAGGCTCACCGTAGCTACTCAGGAAGAGAAGAATATTATTGCCGGACAGTTGTATTTCTTCCGTGCGTGGTGGTATGAGGAATTGATGCAGTGGTTCGGCGGGCTTCCCTATCTGAAACACAGCATCGAGGCAACACAAAAGATGGAATATCCACGCCTGTCGTTCCAGGAATGTGCAGACAGCTGCGCAGAGGATTTCCGCAAGGCTGCCGACTTGTTGCCGGTTAATTGGGACAAGACGACTGTGGGTCGCAAAACTCTTGGCAAGAACGATTTGCGTATCAACAAGATCACCGCTCTTGGCTATCTGGGCAAGGTGTTGCTGTGGGCCTCAAGCCCGTTGATGGAACACGGCGCAGAGCTGAGTGGCTCGAAGACATACGATTATAACAAGGAATATGCCCGCAGGGCGGCAGAGGCCTTTGGCGAACTGCTCGCACTCGTGGAAAGCGGACAGACGCAGTATGCACTTGCTGAGTTTGACTACAGTGACATTTACAACCACATCAAATCGTCTTCGGCAAAAACCTGCTTCTCCGATATTTTCTATACCACAGGTCAGAACTGGAAGATGCCGGGAA
>CALKIW010000050.1 GCA_937995875.1 uncultured Bacteroidales bacterium
AATTATGAATTGTGAATTACCAACGCGCGAGCCCAATTATGAATTATGAATTATGCATTATGAATTATGAATTACCACCGCGTGAGCCCAATTATGAATTATGAATTATGAATTACCACCGCGTGAGCCCAATTATGAATTATGAATTATGAATTTTGAATTGTTAAGATAACTTCACCAAAAACCTGCACGATATTTCTTCTCTTTTAGAAAAATTTGGGGTGTTTGGGAGGGAGTGAAAATGTGATTTTTACGGCAGTAGGGTAGCATTTGTTTTGCCGTTGCTACCTAACGGCTGTGCGTGGAAGCCTCAATGGCGATGCGGTTGAGGCTCAAAGTGCTCGCGATAACATAGTAATCGAGATGCCGTTAGGCTTTAGTGGCGGCACCTTTTTCTCGTTTCAAATGGGAGAAAATGTTTTGAAGCGTGTAACGTCTTGTTATGCTGAGAGTTGCGCAAGTGTGTGAATCCTTGCCGTATTCTGCGAAAAAACTTTTTTGTTTTCAAATAAACGATACAGAAACAGCCTTTTGTCGTGTTATTTCAAGTGTTTATCCGTGTAAATTCTCATTCCAATTTACGAGGACTTGCCATGTCCGGCTCCGGAGGCTTGGGGAAGTATGGTGATTCGTTCCATAGATTAAGAAAGCCTCTTTCATGCTTTCTTACCTGTCTCAGAACTTGTGAATGGCCGTTGCGTTACAGCGTATGCCGGGCGTTGCGGTCGATGAATTCGGTAAGTCCGTGCCTGATAGACCGAAGCCCGAACTGCTCGGTATGGATGTCGTCGAGTGCAATCCATTGATAGGCTGAAGCGTCGTCGAGAGCTTTCACATGAGAGGTGTCTTCTACATGGCATAGGAAGAAAGCATCGAGCGTCTTGACTTCAAATCCCGCGTAACGATACACATTCGGAAAGCTGAACAGATATTCCGTGTGGGTGACCTCTAAAGTCGTTTCCTCCTTCACTTCCCTGATGACACCCTCTTCGGCTGTTTCTCCGATGTTGGCAAAACCGCCGGGCAGGTCGAGCATTCCTTTTCCGGGATTTTCCTTTCGGGTCAGTACCAACAACTTGTTCTTTTCGTTGAGAATCAGGGCCACATTGGCTGCACTGGGATTCAGATAATATTCAAATCCGCAGTTCCTGCATTTCTTGCTTTTGCCGTCGTTCACCTCGAAGTGCTTACTTCCGCAGGCGGGACAAAAATTGAATTTTTCCAGTGGATGCATAGTCTTGTGTAATTGATGAGTCATGGACGTTGAACAAACGACTGCCCCCATGAGGTATAGTAAAACTTAGTTGAGCAGTGATGTCTGCCTGTAGGTTTGTTTGGGCAGCCCCTCTCTCGGTTGGAGAGAGGGCTGGTGCTGAAGGCTACAGCATGGACTTGATCTCCGCGTCGATGTCCTTGATTTGCACATCGCGCTTTTGCAGCACATTGTTCTTGTCGATGAGGAAGAATGTTGGAATGTTTTGCACGTTGTAGAGGGTCGCACTTTCTGATGCCGACGCGCCCTCGTCGTGGACGCAGACCCAAGGCAGGGCAGCAACTTTCTCCTTCCAGAAGTGCTCGTCAGGGTCCAGACTTACCTGATAAATCTCGAATCCCTGTGCGTGGTATTTGTTGTAGAGCTCTCGCATCTGCATGATTCGGGCCGTGCTGGACTCGGTCGCAAACACATGGAAGTCGAGCATCACGACTTTGCCTTTCAGTTCGGTGAGCTTGCGCGTAACCCCCTTGTTGTCGGGCAGGGCAATCTCTATCACCCCTGCGTCCGACACTCTGCTCGCATCGATGGTCCGGGCATTCTGCGCCCTTATGATGCGCAGGTTCTTCATGCCTTCAAGGGCGATGTTGTGCAGGTTCTGTCCACGCTCGGTGCCGGGGTAAAAGGTGTCCCAACTTGTGGCAACGGCGGCAAACACTTGGACGTCTTCCTTCATGCTGCGAGGGTCGAAAATCAGCATCGGACGGTTGTTCACAACGAAGGTCTGGAACAGGGCGAAATAAGAATATGCCTTGTTCGGCGCCTTGAAGATATAGTCGTGCTTCACCTTGTCCTTGTAGGCGGCCAGCACGGTCTGTATGCTGTCGGCTTCGAGGGCATACGGCACGTTAGGATTTTGGGTGATGCCATTTACCCGACTTTGCAGTTCCATCTGCAGCAAGGCCAGCTCCTTGATTTTGTTGCACTCCTCAGACCCGCTGATTTCGTATTGGGCCGACATGGTGGGATAGGAGGCCTTCACAGAGATGGTCTCGGTGGAGTCTACGCCAATGTTGATGATCTGGCGCGCGATGCGCAGGCGATAAAATTCCGGGTGCTTGGCAGCCTCGACCTCGAAGGCAAAGGCTCCGTCGGCCCCTAATTTCACGGAGTCTACGGTGACGGCACCGTTGAGACTCATGTTCTCGAAATAAATAAGCGAATCTTTGGCATCGGAAATGTTACCGGTAAGATGTACTTTTTCTCCAGTGCAGGAGGTGATGAAAAGTGCAGTCAGTGCTATGGCTGAGCCTGCAAAGAGCTTGGATATTTTCATATTGATATACTGATTTCTGAACTTTTGTAGCATAGTCTCGCAGCATCGAAACCTCCGCACCTCTCCCAACCCTGCGCAACGTGGCGCGCGGCTGCTTGGGAGCTTCGGCCGGAGATGCGAAGCAGCAGAGAGTACGTCTTGAGAAATGTTCGTGCAAGCTGCTGTCGGGCTGGTAAAAGGCTTTGTTTCTGCTGCGCCTATATGCTGTTTGCCGAAACTCGGCGTAGCTGCGGTGGCATCATGATGCCGTGTTTTTCCGCAACCGATGCTTAGCGGCCGTTTGCTCTGCACCTGCAAAGTTAATGGCTAAAGGCCAAAAAAACAAAAAATAACACCCTTTTCTTCTTCTTTTTCGTATTAAATAGGTAACTTTGTCGCATTATATATTTTTAGATGTAAGTCAAAACAATAAGATTTTTTAAATTTTTAGATGAACGTAATTACAAAAACCGTTCAGTTGCCAGATGGCAGAACCATCTCAATTGAAACTGGAAAGGTTGCGAAGCAGGCCGACGGTGCTGCAGTCCTTCGTTTAGGAAACACCGTATTGCTGGCCACTGTTTGTGCAGCCAAAGAGGCAGTTCCAGGTACAGATTTTATGCCTTTGCAGGTTGATTATCGTGAGCAGTATAGTGCTGCAGGTCGTTTCCCCGGAGGATTCATCAAGCGCGAAGGCAAGCCTAATGATGACGAAATTCTCGTTTCACGTCTTGTAGACCGTGCGCTTCGTCCACTTTTCCCATCAGATTATCACTGTGAAGTTTATGTGCAAGTTATGTTGCTCTCCGCCGATGGCGTAGACCAGCCCGATGCCTTGGCAGGATTTGCCGCATCTGCTGCAATGGCTTGTTCGGATATTCCTTTCGATTATACGATTTCAGAAGTTCGCGTTGCACGCGTGAACGGTGAGTATGTTGTCAATCCCACTTTCGAGCAGATGAAAGATGCCGACATGGACCTCATGGTAGGTGCTACGAAAGACAATATCATGATGGTTGAGGGTGAGATGAAAGAAGTGCAGGAGAGCGATCTCATCGCTGCTCTGAAAGTGGCTCACGAGGCCATCAAGCCCATGTGTGAATTGCAGGACGAACTTGCTAAGGAGCTGGGAACAGACACCAAGCGCGAGTATGATGACGAGCAGAACGACGAAGACCTGCGCCAGCAGATTAAGGATGAACTGTATCAGTCTGTCTACGACGTCAATCGTCAGGCTTTGGAAAAGCATGCACGTCATGAGGCTTTCGACAAGATAATTGCCGATTTCATCGAGAAATACGATGCTGCTCACACCGATTTAACCGAAGAAGAACTTGAGGAAAAGCACGCTGAGGCTGCCCGCTATTATGAGGACGTGATGCGCGATGCCATGCGTCGTTGCATTCTCGACGAGGGGTTGCGTCTCGATGGTCGTGCAACGACCGACATTCGCCCCATCTGGTGCGAGGTGTCTTCGCTGCCCATGCCTCACGGAAGTGCCATCTTCCAGCGTGGTGAGACCATGAGCCTTTCCACCTGTACATTGGGTACGAAATTGGATGAGAAACTGGTTGACGACGTATTGACACGCGGCTACCAGCGCTTCCTCCTCCACTACAACTTCCCTCCATTCTCTACCGGCGAGGCTAAGGCACAACGTGGCGTTGGCCGACGTGAGATAGGTCACGGCCATTTGGCATGGCGTGGCATCAAGGATCAGATACCGGAGGACTTCCCCTACACCGTTCGTTTGGTGAGCCAGATACTCGAATCCAACGGGTCTTCGTCTATGGCAACCGTGTGTGCCGGTACGTTGGCACTGATGGATGCCGGTGTTCCCATGAAGAAACCGGTTTCGGGTATTGCTATGGGACTGATCAAGAATCCGGGAGAAGACAAATATGCCATCCTGAGCGATATTCTCGGCGATGAGGACCACTTGGGCGATATGGACTTCAAGACCACCGGTACAAAGGATGGTCTGACCGCAACCCAGATGGACATAAAGTGCGACGGATTGTCGTTCGAGATTTTGGAGAAGGCATTGATGCAGGCTAAGGCCGGTCGTGAACACATCATGAACGAGATGATGAAGACCATGTCGGAGCCGCGCAAGGAACTGAAACCGCAGGTACCGCGTATTATTGCTATCGAGATTCCTAAGGAATTCATCGGTGCGGTGATAGGTCCCGGTGGTAAGATTATCCAGCAGATGCAGGAAGATACCGGTGCTACCATCACCATCGACGAGGCCGACGGAGTGGGCAAAGTACAGGTTTCTGCTCCCAATAAGGAAAGCATTGATGCCGCATTGAACAAAATCAAGGCCATCGTGGCTTTGCCGGAGATAGGCGAGGTCTACGAAGGTACGGTGAAGAGCATCATGCCCTATGGTTGTTTCGTAGAGATTCTTCCGGGCAAGGAGGGTTTGCTCCACATCTCGGAAATCGAGTGGAAACGTCTCGAATCGGTCGAAGATGCCGGTATCAGCGAGGGAGACCCAATCAAGGTTAAACTGCTCGACATAGATGCCAAGACCGGCAAGTACAAGTTGTCTCGCCGTGTGTTGCTCGAAAAGCCGGAGGGCTATGTAGAGCGTGAGCGTCGCCCGCGTCGCGACAACGGCGACCGTCGTCCACGCCGCGATTATAACAATGGTGGCGATCGTCGTCGCTTCGAGCACAATCATAACAACAATGTAGACTAATACATTGTCGAAATACATGCTAAGGCCCCGCAATGTCCATGACGTTGCGGGGCTTTTTTGCTGGCATGACCAATCTGCGTATGCGCTTGTTGTCCAAAGTTTTTAAAGCGTTGGATGCTCGCCAGTTCGATGAGCGTATCGGGTAGGTCTGAAATCTATTTCCGACTGACCAGACGGGCACTCAACAGCACCAAGACCAGAGCCACAGGCTTGTCCCATGTGAGCAGATCCTGACCTATTGCAATGGCGACCAGTGAGGCCACAATGGGTTGGAGGTTGGTATAAACGCTCACGGTTGTGGCTTCCAGGTATCGCATGGCAAAGGGAATGGCGAAATAACCGGCTACTGTCGCAAAAACAATGATGAACCCCATCTCCAACACACCGCTCCATGCCCAGGCGGCACCGTAGAGTGGAGCCGCCTGCAAATCACTCCACGAAAAGGGCAGTACGGCGACAGTCGATACTAAGAAAATCCACTTCATCTGTGTAACAGCCGTGTATTTGACCGACACTTTGCGTGTGATAATCAGATAGATGGCCCATGTGAGCAGGCTGAGGATAGCGAGCCCTATGCCTAAGAGGTCGTTGCTGCCGCTTCCACCCTGCCATCCCATGAACACCATGAGCATGGCGCCGACAATACCGATGAAGACTCCCACAATGCCTTTTCTCGTCATTTTTTCACCAATAAAGAGCGCAGCGCAACCCATAGTGGCGACCGGCGTGAGCGTGGCGATGAGACTGAAATATACGGGACTGGTGAAGTTGAGGGCCCAAGCCGTAAGCGTTTGTGAAATGACAAAGCCTAAAAGACCACCTATCATGATGACGGCGAGGTCGCGCCGTTCCACACGTTCCTTAGGGAGAAACAGCGAGATGACCCAAAAGATGACGGCGGCACCGATGCAGCGCGAAGCCATATAAGCCATCGGCGACACCCAGGTGTCCAGCAGAAGTTTGGTCACGGGGATTCCAAGTCCGAAAATCACGTTGGCCAACAGTACGGCGGTGTGGCCTTGAATTTTTGTTCTTTCCATAACGGGGGACAAAGGTAACCAATATTTGGTAGTAATGAAGCCTTGTTCCCCAATATTGTTCTATATACTTATGCGTTGTGCGTTATGTGAGTCTTCCCTAATCCTACATCAGAACATTCTTGGTCGAAATGGCATCAAATTCATAAGTTTTATGTAAGTTTGCAATTATCAACTATTTTATATGATGAATAATGAAACAGATTATTACTCGTTTCACGGATGACGACTTGTATAAATTTTCCATGTGCTGTGCCGTCATCGACAATTATCCTCGCGCCCAAGTACGCTATCAGTTTGTTGATCGCAACAACACCGTTTATCCTAAGGGGTTTGCCGACTTGGTGCGCGAGCAGGTCAAGATGCTCGAAAATGTAGTGATTACCGATGAGGAAGTGGCGTTCATGCGCAGCAAGTGTTATTATATCCCTAATTGGTTTTACACTTACATGAAGGGGTTTCGATACAATGCCGATTGGGTTGATGTGTCGCAGGATGAGGAGGGACATCTGCATATCACGTTCGAGGGCAACTGGTCGGACACCATATTGTTGGAAGTGAAGGTGTTGGCCATCATTTCCGAATTGTATTATGAGGTAACGGGACAGGATGAGCAGTTTGATTATGACGATTATTACAATCGAGCCTATCATAAGGCGGAACGACTGCTCAACGCGGGATGTGTGTTCTCTGATTTCGGAACGCGTCGCCGGGCATCGCTCCAAGCCGAAGACACGGCGATCAGGGCCTTTCGTGACTGTGCTGCGGAGAAAGACGGTTACGAGGGCAAATTCGTGGGGACGAGCAATGTGTATCTGGCCATGAAATACGGTTTTACTCCCGTAGGCACGATGGCGCATGAATTTATTTGTGCGCTCGGAGGAATGTTCGGACCGCAGATGGCCAACCATTTGGCGATGAACGCTTGGAGAAACACGTTTCGCGGTGCATTGGGCACTTATCTATACGACAGCTTTGGTTGGAACATCTTTTCGCTGAATTTCTCGGAAGACTTTGCCAATCTGTTTAAAGGGTTGCGGGTAGACAGCGGTGACAACCGTGAGGAACTGCAAAAGATAGTCGACAAATACGCGTCTTTGGGCATTGATTCGCGCACCAAACAGGTGATTTTCTCCAATGGACTGACTACAGACGATGCCATTGAGATTCAGCAGTATGCCAAGAACTTATGCCAGCCTTCATACGGCATAGGCACCCATTTCACCAACGACTTTAAGGGTATCAAGCCCATGAACACCGTTATCAAATTGGTGGCTGCCAAGATAACGGAGGCTTGGCCGTTCTATAACGACACGTGCAAGCTCTCGGAAGACACCGGTAAGCACACCGGCAAGCCCGAAGTCATCCAGCGCTTTCTCGAATTGATACACATGGAGGAGTAGCCCCCATTTTTCATTCTTCCCTCTTCCCTCTTCCCTCTTCCCTCTTCGTTCTTCACTGTATGGGCTCTCTGTTCTCCGCCATATTATGGCGGAATACGCTCCCCTTATTAACCCTCACGCCGCTCTTATATTAACCCTCACCCTGCTCTTATATTAACCCTCACCCTGCTTTTCTATTAACCCTTAACTCCCATTCTTCATGAGGCATGACCCCGAAAGAGAACGCTTAAAAGCGGAAAGCTATGCCATTGGCAAGCACCCTTCCATGCTCCGTCGCAATGTGTTTCACGACTATCATGCCCTACAGATGTATATGCTCACGCTCACCACAGAGGAACGTCGCTCGTTGTTCGGACATTTGGCTGGAGATGTAACGCTTCCTCCTGAGCATCTCGATGCGCCGCACATTATTCTTTCGGAACTGGGAAAGGCGGTAGAGGCGGTGATGTTATCTATTCCTCAATTTCACCCTTGGGTGGCTGTTGTCAAACTTCAGATGATGCCCGACCATCTCCACCTCATTCTTTACGTGTCTACCTATATGCAGAAACCGTTGGGCGAGGTGATACGAGGGGCAAAGATTGGCTGCAACAAGGCCTACCGCAGTTTGGCAGGCATTTCTACCTTCAAGGATGTGGGTGCAGAGGGTGGAAAGGCTGGTTTTCCGCCATTTTATCGTGGAAAACGAGTATGTCGTTATGACCAATGGGCCCCAGAACACCCCAACCGTGAACATGGACAGCTTTTCTCACCCGGCTATAATGACCGGGTGTTGAAAGATGGCGAGCAGGCAGAACGCTGGATAGCCTATCTTGAGGATAATCCTCGTCGCGCGTTGGTCAAACACCAATACCCCGAATACTTCCGCGTAAGACGCAATGTACAGGTTGGCGAACTCAGGTTTTCGGCCATTGGCAATGTCTTTCTGCTGCAAAAACCGGCAAAAATACAGGTGTAGTGTTCTCGCAGACTCACGGTGGCGGAAATAGAAAAACAAAGGAAAGCCGTCTTTATGGAAGCCGAACGAGGTGCGGTGCTTGTGTCACCCGGCATTTCTCCCGGAGAAAAGATCATTATGCGGGCTGCGTTTGAGCGAGGTTTTCCGGAAATCATATTGGAAGAAAACGGTTTCTCCGATTATCAGAAACCTACGGGTGGTGCCCGATTTGATGCGTGTAGTCGTGGGCAGATGCTCTTTCTTTCCCCTTGGGCGCATCATCATGAGCAAATAACCATACAGCGCGGACAATGCCTGCAACTCAATGACATGGCCCGAAAGTTATGTGAGCAGAGCTGAAAAAATCCTGCTTTAAGCTAAAGTACTTAAAGCAGGATGATTCTTTCATCGGTTTACCGAAGCCCTTGAGGGTTTCAGTATCGTTAGTTTATTTGAGATTGAACTGTTTTTTCAGTTTCAAATTGTCAGAACTGTTACCCACGAGAACGGTGAACTTTCCGGGCTCGCAGGTCCATTTTTGTGCGGTTTCATCGTAGAAACTCAAGGCATCCTTGCCGATGGTGATGCTTACGTTCTGTTGCTGTCCGGGCTCCAGAGATACTTTGGCACATCCCTTCAATTCTTTCATGGGACGGTCTACTGAGGCTTCGTTGTCGCTGATATAAAGTTGTACGACTTCCTTACCGGCGCGATTACCGGTGTTTTTCACGGTGACGGTTACGCGCAGGCTGTCGTCTGCGGTCATCTCGCTCTTGTCGAGACGCAAGTCCGACATTTTGAACGTGGTGTAGCTCAGTCCGTGTCCGAAAGCAAACAAAGGCTTGGTTTTGGCCTTGTCTACCCACCGATAGCCCACATAGATACCTTCTTTGTATTCTTCATCTATGATTTTTTCTCCTTCTCGCCACGTACCGGGATAGGTGTTTAGGGCATGGGCACCCACGTCGTTGAGTTTGGCAGGCCATGTGAATGGCAGTTTTCCCGATGGATTGACGTCTCCGGTGAGAATATCGGCTAAAGCATTACCGGCTTCAGAGCCAATATACCATCCTTGTACAATGGCAGGAACTTTGTCTTTCCAAGGCATGGCTACGGCATTTCCGGAGATATTCACAAACACGAGATTTCGGTTGGCTTTAGCCAAGGCTTCCACAAGTTTATCTTGTGCGTAAGGCAGATCGTAGCTCTTGCGGTCGTGTCCTTCGCAATCTTGATAATCGCTCTTGTTGAGACCACCAAACACCACTACATAGTCGGCCTCTTTGGCTTTGGCCACTGCATCGTTGATGAGTTGTTGTTCCGACCGGTTTTCGGTGAGGTCCTGTCCGGTGGTAACGCCGTTGTAATCGCCGGTGGTATCGCCTACATAGCCACGCTCGTAGATAATCTGCATGGTGCTGCTGAGACGCGCCTTGAGTCCGTCGAGCGGAGAAGTCTCACGCTGCACTTTCAGTGAAGATGAGCCACCGCCAACAGTCATCATCTTGATGGCGTTCTCGCCTACCACCAATAGTTTTGGTGTGCTATTCTTCGATGAAATGGGCGAAATTGGCAATACGTTGTTCTTGTTTTGCAGCAACACGATGCCTTCTGTTGCAATTTTGCGCGCAGCTTCGTAGTGGCTTTCCGAACAGAGGAATCCGCGATTGGCTTTGGGAGCCATTGTGGTGCGGAAGTGCAGGCGAAGCACGCGACGCACCTTATCGTTGAGTTCTTTCTCGGTGTATTTCCCCTCAAGGATGAGACGCTTGTAGGCATCGGCCAGATAATAGCTGTCGTAGGCGTTAGTCTTACCCATAGTGAGTCCGTCGGTCCACGTGCCGAACTCCATGTCCAGGCCGTTTGTGATGGCTTCGTCGGTATTGTGGGTACCTCCCCAGTCACTGACTACAACACCGTCAAATTTCCAGTCTTGCTTGAGAATACGGTTAAGCAGAATCTCGTTATGACAGTTGTGCTGGTTTTTATACAGGTTGTAGGCGCCCATGATGCCCCATGCGTGGCCCTTCTGTACGGCAGCCTTGAAGGCCGGCAGATAAATTTCGTGCAGGGCACGGTCGGACACTTTCACATTGACCTGATGACGGTATTCCTCGTCGTTGTTCAGCGCGTAATGCTTCACACAGGAAGCCACGCCATTCTGCTGCAAACCAATGACATAGGGCACTACCATTGTTGAGGCCAGCCATGGGTCTTCGCCCATGTATTCAAAGTTTCGGCCGTTAAGCGGTGTGCGATAGATGTTCACACCCGGACCTAAGATCATGTCTTTACCCCGATAGAGAGCTTCCTCTCCCAAACTCTGTCCGTAGAGTAGAGAAAGGGAGGGATTCCATGTAGCCGTCAGACAGGTCAGGGCCGGGAAGGCTACACACGAGTCGTTGGTCTGTCCGGCCTGTTCCCATTCGTCCCAAAGGACATCGGGACGCACACCGTGAGGACCGTCGTCGGTCCAGAAATCGGGAATACCCAATCGTTTTACGCCCGGAGCAGAGAATTTGCTTTGGGCATGGATAATGGCAATCTTCTCATCGAGGTTCATGCGTGAGAGCGCGTCTTCCACGCGTTTCTCAATGGGCTGGGAATTGTCCAGATAGATGGGAATGTTGCCTGCGCCGTTGAGTGATGCTGCCACCGGGGCTGCACCATAGGCAGAAATTCCTCCTGCTATGAACAGGACGGATGCCAGAATGTTTTTAAAGATACTGTTCATTATAGATAATATTTAATGTAATTTATTTAATAACGATTTTCTTTCCTGCAACAATATATACCCCCTTGGGAAGTTTCCCCTTGTGGTATGTTGTGCTGCTTATCTTTCTTCCTGTCAGGTCGTAGACGGGGCCGGAAAAGCCTTGTTCTAACGCATGTGCTTCGGACAGCGTGTGTATGGCTGTGGCGGGATTGCTTTGAGTTTTCTCCGTTCCGTAAACTTCCACCTCGAATATGCTATAGCCATAAGCCGGCAGTTGTTTTTCCAGACATTGGATGCGGACAAACCGGGCTTGTGGCAGTTTACCATCGTCGCCGTTGGTGAGGTTGGTAGTGTTCCAACCACCGGTTGTTGCGGAGCTTTCCGCTACAGATGTGTAGGTCTTGCCATCGGTGGAAACGAGTATTTTATAGTTTTTGGCACAGGCGTTCTCCCATAATATTCTGACCTTATCGATGCGATAGGTGTCGTATAAATCAATGGTGAGTTCATCGGTGGTGTTGGCCCAAACCGACTCCCAACGTGTTCCGGCATCCCCATCTGTGATTTTTGCAGCCACACTGTTGCCGTTTTCCGAAGAGGCTTCCACTGTCTTGTGGAGTGCCAGATTGAAATCTTCAAACGCTTTGGCATGGATGTAGACCGTGTCTTTCAACAAACCGGTGTCGAAAACAATGGCATAGTTGCCGGGCTGATCGGCCGTGAAGGTATGCTCGTCGGGGTTATAGCCGACATTGCCTGTTGCAGCCAGACTGTTGTCCTCCGCCACGGCATACAGATTGGCGGTGTATTCCATTGCTGCCGTATTCATGGGTGCACCAAACTGATTTTTCGCTACAAAGGTATAAACAGCATCGTCTCCGCCTATCACAACGTCGGTCAGGGCAGGATAGGCCTTGAACGAACTCATGACCACAGCTTCCTCTACGGCAAACTTCTTGGTGATGCTGATGTTTCCCGTAGTGGCTTTGACAGTGACCATGCCAAATTTGTTGGGCGTGAATATGCCTTCGGGCGTGATCGTTCCGTCTGCCGTCTGCCAGTCCACATTGACGTTGGTCCATTGGCCGCCAACAGTATAGCCCGTTGCGCTAAGCTGCGAGGGCCGGTGTTGTTTGAGCACGTCGCGGTCGGCGGTTATCTTGATGCCAAGCACGTCGTTGTCGGTCATAGACAGTGGCTGCCCATAGGCTTCTATCTCATAGAGGGAAATGCCGTAGGGAGTAGCCCGTTCGTTGCCTACAATCTTGATGTAGCGGGTTTCGATATCGTTCATTTTCAGTTCATCCCAACCGCCGTCTCCGATGACGGTCCGGACTTCGGTCCAATCATTGTCGTTGTCTGAAAGCCATACCGTATAGTTGCTGGCATAGGCAGCCTCCCAGTGGAGACGCAGTTTATGGAGTTTCACCGTCTCCTGCAAATCGACGGAAATCCACTCTCCATCCTGATGACGGCTGCCCCATCGGGTATTGTCGTCACCATCGGTGGCATGCTCAATGAGAGTCCCCGCGTTTTCGTAGCCGCTGGCCGTACAAGGTTTATGCAAGGCGAGGTTGGCCATGCCGATAGCGTCGAGAACGTTGTGTTCGACAGCAGTCGGCGGAACGTTTCCTACGGCCTTTCGGGTGGGGAAGTCGCTGATAAACAATTCGTGTGGAGCCACCGTGTGACTATATCCGTCGCTGAATCGTACGGTTAAGTTTCGGTCTTCGGGATTGAATATCTGATAGGTTCTCGTTCCGTTCTTATTGAAAGCCCGTGCCGTAGGATAATCGGCGGTCACCGTCCAGTCCAAGTCGCCATGCGACAGATGCGAATGCGTGATGAAATAGGTGATGCCATTGGTGTTGAATTGCGTGAATTCCTTATCGCCTTGTTCCCAGCACTCGTCGAAGATTTTGGCAGCTTCTTCCGGATTCGACCGTTGCAGGTAGGAGAGAGCTACGTTTCCCCATCCTCCGGAGTCGCCGAGATAACCGGCCGATGTCTTGCTGTCGGCGTGCCATCCGCCGATAATCTTGTCTTGCATGAGTCGCTGATAGTCCCATGCTGCAAATTTCTTGTTTTCTGAGAGATAGTCGAGCGCGGGAGAGATGGGCATCCATTGTATGCCTTGCATGAAAATGGCATCCCATCCGAAATAAGTCCACCATCCCACGCCATGACACGTGAGGTTGCTGTTGTAGGGCGGAGTCATGGTATGTTCTACACCATCCCGGCTGTAGGTGCTTGAAAAGAGCGAGTAGGGGATGTTGTAGCCTTCGGTGGTTTGCTGATGATAGTTGGCGACGGAATAATCTGCCGAGGGATCATCGTGACGGTCAAACCAGTATTCGGCCACGCCGCGTGCTTCGCTCACCCAGCCAAAAAGACCGGCATCGCGCATCTCACGGTCTCCAAGGGCCACGCCAAGAAGATACATACCGCCCCAGCCCTGCATGGCTTCGGATGACGATTCCTGTCCGTTACCGTTACCGTCGCCCATACCGCCGGCAAACGAATGTCCTGCCCAAGGGTCAAAGGTGCGGAAGAAGGGGAAGCGGGTGTCTTGCCGTTCCCAGTTGGCATAGTCTTTCACGACAAGGCGTGCCATTTCGCCGTAGTTGTCGCGGAAATCTTTGTCTACAAGAGCCAACAAAGCACTGGCGAGCGAGAAATAGCCGTAATGGAAATGATGGTCGTTGAAAGTCTCGCTGTCATACGACGTGTTGTAGCCCACCAAACCGCCCCACCGTTCAAAACGGGCGAAGAAGCGATCGTTCTCTCCGGGTGTGAACGTGTACCAGTCGATGAGATTTTCTTTCAGGCGGTCGCGACATTGCACAAAGAGGGCGGTGTCTCCCATTTCGCGTGCAAACATCATGTATAATGCCATTTGGGTCAATCCCTTTCCGCCCCAGTAGGTGTCCGAGCCAAAGGTACCGTTGTCGGCATAGTTTTTCAGCATTTTCAGCATTTTGTCCATGCTGAAAGGATGATCGCCGTCGGTGTTGTTGGGCATGGCGTAATAGGGAAGCATCCCATAGAAGTTGTAGTCTATATTGAATTGGTTTCCTGTGGCCATCCGGAGTTTGCCGCGTGGGGTATTGTAGGTAATTCTGTTGAAAGGCAGTGTGGTTGGGTTGCCCGTGTCGCGGTATTGGTGGGGCAGGAATCCCTGTAGCACATTGACCTGCCCGCCGTTAAGGCTTTCGGCCTCAATAGTCCATTGCGTGTGAACTTTTCCGGCAGTGGCGTCGTATCTCCAGTCTACATGGGTGTTGCGTGGAATGCTGTAGGCAAAGGGAGAGAGAGTTTCCATCTCGTCGATGCTGTTGAGACAGGCCACAACGATATATTGTTGGGTGCCGCTGAAGTGGAGCTTCACGGCTTTGTTGTCGATGGAGAGTGATGTGCCTTCCGGCAGAAAAACACCATAGGCATCCCGGTCTTTCTTCATGATGAAAGACGATGTAGTGGTGCTGCCCGTGATGGGGGCACCGTGAGCGTTGAGAATCTCGGTGTCTGCTTCTTTGTTGTGTTGGGCGGAAGTCCAGTTGCTGTTGGTCAGCGTGATGCGGGGTGATAGGTTTTGGAGTTCAATCCATGTAAAGGGCGTACCGTGAGCCATGGTGATGTCCATGCTTTTGTCGCCGTCGATCATCGAAAATTCCACATCCCAGTCGTGCCACTGAGTGGCTGTTGCCGATTCCGGTTTAAAATCCGTTCCGCTGATGTTGAGAATGGTGTTGGATTTCATTTCCGTGCCATTGTCGATCCAGAACGTGGGGTGTTGAATGTCCAGGCCGTTGCGTTGGGCTTGGATAAATTGCCTACTGTTTCTCCTAAGCTCACGACTGATCGTAGATTCACTTGTGCCCACAATACGGGCAATTTCTTTTTTGGGCAATTTCTTTTTTGGGCAATTTCTTTTGAAGTACGGCGAAAATTTGCGACCTTTGCTCCGAGGGTAATTGATGATATTTCACAATACAAAGTTAATTAGTCGACCCTCAAAAAGGCGACATCGCATTTTTCATATAGACCTGCGGG
>CALKIW010000051.1 GCA_937995875.1 uncultured Bacteroidales bacterium
TGCACTTAGAGAGTATGCTCAAACGGCTTGAAATCTAAATCCGAAACTTGAGTTAAATATTAGCCCGATTATTAGTCGGGCTTTTATTTACTTTACTTCATTTAATGGCACATAGTATTTTGTAGTCGTAGGGGAGTAAATTCCCATTGTTAGCAAATTTAAAAGTCCATCAACAAAAGTCCATTGGGTTTTAGTGGTATAATTAACCCTATCCCCTATGTTATCTGGGGCTTCTTGGCTCGCTCCATTGAGGGGTAGTAATCCCCAAAGAAGTATTGGGTTCGCTTTTGATGCGACTTCCACCGTTGGGGTTTTTGATGTAACATTTCCGTGATAAACCCTCGATGTGTAGCATGATGTGGTTGTTAGTGCAAGAACTAAAATGATAGCGGGAATTAATAATCTTTTCATAACTTTTAATATTAGGTGTTAATTTATTCTTTAAACCCTTATTTCCGCAACACTATAATTTAATGTTTTTTATAAGCACCTGAGCAACAAAAAGTTGCTCAGGATTTTGCCATGTCAGAAATTTCACTTATCTTAGTGTTGCAAAATAAAAACAAACAAAATTCTGAATGGCATGGCCAAATATACAAAAAAAATCCGAGAAACTCACTCCTTTTGGGGGGATTTTTTCTATTATGGAGCAATTTGATGCTCTGGCAGAGTCACCCAGCAAGTGCAAAATTAGTCAATCAGTTTATAAAACTCTTTTTTTGGTGTTGAAAACTTGAGTTTTTTCTCGGTCTATATTTTAATTTCTTCTGTATGCTCATCATTCTTTTGTCGGTATATTCATAAAAAATACGTTTTGTGGTATATACTTCCTAATGAGTTTATTTGTATTCACCCTTCACACTTCGTAAAATAGTATTACCGTTTTTGGGCCATTATTTTCGAGCCATCCAGCGCAAAAAGGGCTATGTTTTTCGGTAAAATTGAGACAAGCATCACTAAAATGAGGCGGTTGCTGCGATTGAAGCCTTTGCGTAGCGTGGTTAGGCCTTATCGGCTGTGCGGAGGAGGCCCAACCGCACTGCGGTTGGGTCCTTTCCGAACAGCCGTTCGATACTCAATCGCAGGCGGAAAAATAGGGAGAAAAGGGCCGTTGTTTTGAAACCGCTGACAGTCAGATGTTTACAAAATGCCGCATTTTTAGCGTATTTTGAACGAAGGCAAACTTATTTTCAAATAAGCGAAATTCTGGGGAGGTTTTGTTAATATAATTAATCGTTCCTGATGCTTCAAAATCGGAGTTTAGCACGAGAATGGAACTGTCAGGCTAAACCCCAAAGTGCATGAACATACAGCCTCTGTCCGGAAGCAGACACACGCCTTGTTTGCCCTCGCGTTGTACATGGTTTTTAGCTCTGAAAATCAATATACAACCATGCTGTTTTGCCAAAGGGGGCCTCTCAATTTAACAAAGTAAAATCTTCCTGCCTTTCCCCTGCTGCGCCGGTGTATGCCCTTTACCGCATATCCTTGAGCAGCAGTTTCCGGAGTTTGCCAATGGCCTTAAGCAGGTTTTCGGTAGGCTCAATGACGTTGTCGCTTCCCCAGAACTCCGGATCTTGGAAGAGCTCCACCTTGTCATAGAGCGAGGCACGGTTGCTGAACGATGTGCGTCCGGAGATGGGGTGTGCTTCGGGATAACGATTGGTGACCACCATTTCGGCGGTGACGCGATAATTGGAATGAAAGAGACGGCGCTTCCAGTCGCATCGAAATACAGAGGAACTCCGTATGTAGCTCAGCCGACTCACCCCATTTTCCAAGATGTAGTTCACCACAATCTTCATCTCCTTCGGTTTAAACCTCACGCCGAGAGGCTTATGCACCAACATCAGTCGGGTGGCTTTGGCCTTGTCGGCCATGTCGAGTTCCAGTTCAACGCGTGTGAAGGCTAATGTATTGCTGTCGATATAGATTTTGCCGTAATAGAGCGGGTAGGGCACGGCCAGTCTCGGCCGCATGGCGATGACCAGTTGCGGGCGGTCGTCGATGAAGACCATGTCTTCCAGGGTGTAATTATAATTGATCATTTCGGCCTCGCTGAAGATGTAGTCGAGGTTTTTCACCACATCGACGTAGATGGGCAATGTCGGCCCGCCCTGCACTTTGGCACCCAGCGTATCGGTCTGTTTGGGACTGACGAGCCGCCTTGCCTTGTCAATGCGCACCCTGTCGCCCGACACGGGACGGGTGTACTTGGTTTTATACATATCGACAACCGCCTCGGCCACATAGATGTAGCGGCGGCCTTTCTGCGTTGTCTCACGATAAAATCCCCTGTAAAGTTCCGGACGGTCGCTGTAATTGGTTGGAATCTTGGCAATGGCAGCCTCTAAGATTTCGCGCGGAGTGCCCGAATTGACGACGATTTCGGACAACAGCACAACGGTTGGGCGCAGCGTGATTTCCACGTTATCCAATTTGTCGCCCAAAGTAACTTCGCCGGTGTGAAAGCCCACGTGTGACGCCGTGATTTGTTTGGGCTGTCGCGGTGTTTTCAACACGAATCGACCGTCGGCATTGGTAACGGTGGAAACGTGCTCTGTGGGAGCCATCACATTGGCGTAGGGCACAGCTTTCCCGGTATTTTCGTTTTTTACAATTCCCGAAATGGTATAGTAATCCTGCTGCGCCTGCGCAGGCATGGCAAGCAAAGTCAGCACAAAAAGGATGCATACTGACCCAAAGGCTTTCGAACGTTCCATATCTCCCTCCTTGAAATGAATAGACTCTTACCCTACAAATATAGGCAATTTATGGGAACATTCGGCTCAAATAGAGAATATTTTTCAACGGATCGGTCAAGGCCTAACGCTCTGTGAATCTTGCAAATGGAGCATGAGCGGAAATATTTTCAAAGCGCACGACGGCTTCCAATCATCGGCAGGAGCCTGTGTGCGAGCTTTGCCGAATGTTGCTGTACCATTGCCATTGGTGCCCGGTCGTCAATGTAGGGGGTGGAAACGAGCCTTTGCCCTTGTCCACAAAAATGTATGCGTATATTTGGTGAGTATGTCGTTTTTGACTAATTTTGCAGTAAATATAACACGAAAACGGAATAATGAAGAAGACACTACTCATTTTGGCGACCCTCGCTTTTGCCCTTGCGGTAAACGCACAGCAGTCGCGACATGACATCAAGGTAAACACTAATCTCGCGGGCAGCAACTATGTGGCCTATCCCGGACCGCGCAAGGCGTTGACCGCTGCGCCGAAAGGCTACGAACCTTATTATATCAGTCATTACGGTCGGCACGGCTCGCGCTATCTCATTGGCACGGACGATTACGACAAACCCTATTTCACCCTGTTGCGGGCAGACTCCCTTGGCAAGCTCACGCCGACGGGACGGGAGTTGCTGGGCAAGCTGAAACTGATTCGTGAGGAGGCAAAAGACCGCGATGGCGAACTGACATGGCTGGGCGCGCAGCAGCATCACCAGATAGCGCGACGGATGTATGAGCGCTTTCCTGAGGTGTTTGCCGGGAAGACCAAGATAGAGGCCCGATCGACGGTGGTTATCCGTTGCATATTGTCGATGGAAAATGCCCTGCACGAACTCATTGCGCTCAATCCGCAACTCGACGTGCGCCACGATGCGAGCCGTCACGACATGTATTACATGAACGATGAGCACAGTCCGTATTCCAAACTGCGCGACACACCGGAAGCGCGCGAGGCACTCAGGCAATTTGATGAAAAGCACACGAATTTTGCACAACTGATGCGCACGATTTTCAACGATGCCGACTATGTGAAGACGTTGGATGTGAACGCATTGGGCACCCACCTGTTCACTCTTGCCTCCAATGTGCAGAGCACCGAACTGCGCCACCAACTCTCGTTGTGGGACATTTTCAGCGAGGAGGAGATATATCATGCATGGCTGCGCCACAATGCGTGGTGGTATATGCACTTCGGACCGAGCAAGCAAACCAACGGAGCGGGGATGTACACGCAGGTGAATTTGGTGAAGAATATCATCGCGACGGCCGACACCTGCTTGCTTTTGCCCCATCCGGGAGCCACGCTCCGCTATGCCCACGAGGTGGATGTGATGCCGCTGGTGTGTCTCATGAATCTCAATGGATATGGTGAAACCATCGACAATCTGGACGACTTGGACCATCGGGGATGGTACAATTACAACATCTTCCCGATGGGGTGCAACGTGCAGTTGGTGTTCTACAAACCAACGGGAGGGGATCTGCGTAATGCCGATATATTGGTGAAGGTGCTGCTCAACGAAGACGAGGCCACCCTGCCCGTTGCAACCGACTGCGCGCCCTATTATCATTGGAAAGACGTGAGGGCCTATCTGACGAATAAGGTTAGTGGGAAATGAGAAACCGATTCATCGTTTCGATACTGTTATTGGGCAGCTTGGTTGGTTTCTCAGGATGTGAGCGATGCTCCGGCAAACTGGCTCCGGAGGCCGAAAGAGCCATCAGTCGCGGCAAATACAGCATGGAAACGGCTGGGAAACGGCCGGAGCCGACAGCTGGAGAACAGGCCTCCCCGGTTGTGGATTCTGTCAGAACAGAGCGTGCCGGAGCCGTTGGGACGGAGGAGGAAGAACACAGCGAAGTAGGCACGGAGACAGCGCCTGTCGATGTGCGGCTGGCTCTGCCTGCCCGATTGAGCCATGTTCCGGAACAAATTTTGCATCGAAAAGCCTATGTCGCATCTTTCAACACGGAGACGCTGATGCCTAATTGGGTGGCTTGGAAACTGACGGCAGAGGCGGTTGGCGGCCATGTGAAACGCGAGTTGTTTTCCTTTCATGAAGACCTCGACGTGGCGCCGCGCTATCGTGTCATGCCGTCCGACTACAGCAGGTCGGGTTACGACAGGGGCCATATGTGTCCGGCGGGCGACAACAAATGGAGTTCTCAGGCGATGGAAGAGAGCTTTTTGATGACCAATATTTGTCCGCAACTGCACAGTCTCAATGCCGGCGACTGGAACAATCTG
>CALKIW010000052.1 GCA_937995875.1 uncultured Bacteroidales bacterium
TTCATCCCGCAGGTCTATATGAAAAATGCGATGTCGTCTTTTTGAGGGTCGACTATATAATATGGGGCAATCGCCAATGCTACATAGCTAAGCTAAAGGACAACATGATTGAGATTGATGGCGACATCCATCAGCTCGACCTTGGCAACGACTTCCCCTTTACCGAGGCTCCTTGGGTGCACAAGCATGATGGCAAATACTATCTTACATATGCTGTTAGTTGGCCCGAACGTATGGGTTATGCCATGAGCGATAACATTATGGGCCCATGGAAGCCTATGGGGCTGATAGATGGTGTGGCAGGCAATAGCAACACCACTCATCCGTCTATCGTTAAGTTTAAGGATCAATGGCTGTACTTCACACACGATGGTTCGCTGCACGACGGTCACTCGTATAAGCGTAGTGTGCTGATGAAGAAGCTGGAGTATAATAGCGATGGATCGATAAAGCCCATTGACAGTACACCGAGCATAGTGAGGTAAAATATTAGCCTCACCCCCTGCCATAGCCCAATAAAGCCTCACCCCCAACCCCTCCCCAATAGGCTACCCTTTATACACATCTTTTGTTCTTTGAAATCATTGGAATTTTGTATATTTGTCGGATGAAAAGTTCCCCATTTACAAGACTGACATTTAACGACAAACGGATTAACGTAAGAGCGAATTTGATATTATCGAAGATGATTGCCACTGGCAACTCCGTTATAAATAGAATTTTTAGTAACTTTGCGGATAAAATTGCTACATACAGAATGTTCAACAATCCCAAGATTACAACGGAATCTATTGTTAGTGCCTATGCTGACGCTTGCAAGGCGCGAATGGCTGAAAGCCATTGCACACATGTACTCTGTCTTCAAGACACATGTGAGATAAATTATGACGGTCACAATCTCCGCATGCATAAAAATGGGAAAACTCCAGGCAGTGTCTCTAATAGTGAAACAGGCTGTTTCTTCCATCCTACACTTGCGGTTAATCCAGAGACCTTGACTCCTTATGGCTTCACTCATATACATTTGTGGAACCGTAAAGAGGGAAGTCCTGGGTGTCGTGAGCGCAAATACAAGAAACAGCCAGCGGAGTCGAAGGAATCATACTGTTGGAGCAAATCCATAGACAAAACCGCAGACCTTATAGGAGAAGACGTATTGATAACAATGCTTAGTGACCGTGAGTCAGATGTTTATGAGGTGTTGAAGCGTGGCAAAAACAACGTAAAGTTAATCGTGCGCTCAAACCAAGACCGTCGTATAAAAGGCTCAGAATGTAGGTTGCATGAATTTATGTTATCCGTTTCATCGTCCGGTCAGTACGAGTTTCATCTTCCTGCATCACACGGGCGCAAGGCTAGAACGGCAAAGATGGAAGTGCGTTTTGCAGAAGTTTGTTTGGAGCGTCCGGCAGGCAGTCCGAAATCGGCAGATGCCAATATTGTATACAACTGCATAAAGGTGTCTGAGGTTCCGGGGACCGTACCTAAAGGAGAAGATCCTATAGAATGGGTGCTTCTGACAAATCATGAAATCACGAATGTGGAACAGGCTATACAGTGCGTCTCCTGGTACAGATGCCGCTGGTATATAGAGGAATTGTTCAGACTGCTGAAGAAGAAAGGATTCATGATAGAGGACATACAGCTTGAGAAAACAACGAGTGTGGAGAAGAATATCCTTTTTTCCGCATATGCCGCATTGTATAGCATTTCTCTGAAACACGCTTTTGACCTTGCGGACAAATACCAAGCCGTGCCAGCCTCAATAATGTTTAGTGAAAACGATATTGAGGCGGCAAAACTCTTGTCTACCATGGTGAATGGCAAAACATTGAAGTAGAAGAATCCTTTCACTGAAGGCTCACTGCCATGGATAGCATGGATTGTTGCAAGACTCGGAGCATGGTCGGGTTACAGCAGCCAATCACGTCCAGGATATACAACTTTCAAAACAGGGCTTGACAATTTCTTCAGCAAATGTGAGATGTTGAGAATTGTCAAAGATGTGTATAAAGGGTAGCCCAATAGGGAGGGGAGTGATGTGTAATTGCTAATGAACATTGTTCGAATATAATAATAATGCTATAAAACAAAGTAATTAAATGAAGTCTTTTATTTTAACCACTGCATTCATCGTAGCCGCATCAGCCACGGTGTCTGCCAAAACCAACACCACTAAGGTATTAGCCAATGGCTATCCTTATACCCAGGTGCCATTCACGAGTGTAAATATTGCGCACAACTCTTTCTGGGGAGCACGTCTACAGGCTGCCCGTGAGGAAACTGTGCCACTTGCATTCTCAAAGTGCGAGAGCGAGCATCGCTACAAGAACTTTGACATGGCTGCTTATACTCTTAAGCATCCAGGACATCCTGGCTTGAAGACACCCGAGTGGGATGTTGCTAAGATAATGGGATTTTCGTTCGATGACACGGATGTGTACAAGACTATTGAGGGTGCAAGCTATATACTTCAGACATATCCCGACAAAAAGCTTAAGGCTTATATCGACAGCGTACTCAACATCGTGGCTGCCGCTCAAGAGCCTGACGGCTATCTTTATACCGCCCGTACTATCAATCCCGAACATCCACACGGATGGTCTGGCAAGAAGCGTTGGGAGAAAGCGGAGGATTTAAGCCATGAGTTGTACAACCTTGGTCATATGGTAGATGCTGCTTGCGCCCACTATCAAGCTACTGGCAGCCATAAGTTCCTCGATATAGCCCGCCGCTATGCCGACTGTGTATGTCGTGAGGTTGGTTCTGGCTCAGGTCAGACAACTGTTGTGCCTGGTCATCAGATTGCCGAGATGGCTCTTGCTCGCCTTTATACACTTACTGGCGAGAAGCGTTATCTTGACGAAGCTAAGTATCTGTTGGACTTCCGTGGCAAGACAAGTTTCCGTAAAGAATACTCGCAGAGCCATAAGCCAATCCTTGAGCAGGACGAGGCAGTAGGTCATGCTGTACGTGCCGGATATATGTATGCAGGCATTGCCGATGTTGCAGCCCTTACTCAGGATTCGGCTTACATCAAGACCGTGGACCGCATATGGCAGAACATCTATGGCAAGAAGGTTTATCTAACAGGTGGTGTTGGCGCATTGCATTGGGGCGAGGCTTTCGGCAAGAACTACGAGTTGCCTAATATGACAGCCTACAACGAGACCTGCGCTGCCATCTCTATGGTTTACCTCAACGAGCGTATGTTCCTACTTCATGGCGAGAGCAAGTACATTGACTGCCTTGAGCGTACATTATATAATGGTGTAATATCGGGTATGAGCATGGATGGTGGTCGTTTCTTCTATCCTAATCCGTTGTCGAGCGACGGCAAGTATGCCTTCAATGCCGACAATACAAAGACTCGTCAGCCGTGGTTCGGTTGTGCTTGTTGTCCAAGTAACCTTTGCCGTTTCATCCCTTCTGTGCCTGGCTACCTCTATGGCGTTAAGGACAACAACATCTATGTAAATCTGTTTGCTGCCAACACCTCTACCATTCAGGTAGGTGGTAAGGATGTGGTACTTGAGGAGTCTACACAATATCCTTGGGATGGCGATATCCAGATACGTGTGATTAAGTCGGCTGCCAAGAATGCCAACCTCTTGGTACGCATCCCTGGTTGGGTTCAGAATCAGGTTCTGCCAAGCGACCTTTACAAGTACAGCGACACAGCCAAGCCTGCTTACACTGTTAGCGTCAATGGCAAGAAGGTAGAGGCAGACCTTGCTGCCAACAAGGGCTATCTGCCGGTTAAGAACATCAAGAAGGGCGACGTTGTTCGCATCCATTTCGATATGCCTGTGCGCACCGTTGTTGCCAACAAGAATGTCAAGGACGACGAGGGTCGTGTAGCCGTAGAGCGTGGACCTATCGTCTATTGTGCCGAGGCTGCCGACAACCAGAACGAGCCTGTGCTTCGTGCCGTTATGAGCAAGCAGCCTACATTCAGCATTGTAGACAACTACAAGATTGCCAACACCGAGACAAAGGGTGCTCCTGCCTTCGCTGTCAAGGCCATCACCACACAGGCTCAGATGCTTGAGGATGGCGCCAACGGCGTGTCGGTTAAGAACCAGAAGCTAACCCTTATTCCTTATTATGCTTGGAACCATCGTGGCGCCGACCAAATGAACGTTTGGTTTGTTCAGTCGCTTAAGATGCTTGACAAGTAATAGTAACTGAGGTATTGGCTCTAATGAAATTGTTTTACGATTTTATCTGCAACTCTGCAACCACGCCCCGTTTTTGCTGTCTAACGCTTTGTGTGTCAGGTTGTTGGCGCGGTTGCAGATGGCAGATAAAAAATTATTTGTTTTTTCTTAACTCGGAAGGAGCCACGCCATATTCTTCCTTAAAGCACTTTGAGAAGTAGCGCAGGGTAGAGAATCCGCAAGCCGATGCTATCTCGGATATGCTGGTATCCAGCTGTTCGGTTATCATACGGTGCGACTTCTTAAGGCGCATAGAGCGTAGAAACTCTACCGGCGACATATCGGTAAGACTCTTTATCTTGCGGTACAGCGTCGACTTCGACATGCACACAGCCTCTGCCATCTGTCCGATGTCATATTTCTTGTCGTCTATGTGGTTTTCTATCTCCTTTATAGCCTTATCCATAAATGCCTTGTCGAGAGCCGACATCTGTAGCTGTGTGGGCGCTATATTGTCGTCAGCGCGATATTCTTGCTGTCGTTTACGGCGCAAGCGCAGGAAGCTTTCGATGCGCGCCTTTAGCACATTAAGCTCAAAAGGCTTGGCTATGTAGCCATCGGCACCAGCCTCGTAGCACTCTACACGGTCTTCGGGAGTGGTGCGAGCCGTGAGCAGAATAACAGGTATGTGACTTGTCTCGGCATCGGCTTTAAGCTCCCGGCACATCTGCAGGCCGTCCATTACGGGCATCATCACGTCCGATACGATGATGTCGGGCTGTTCGGAGCGTGCAATGTCCAGTCCTTCGCGTCCGTTTGTGGCTGTAAGCACGGTGTGGTAGCGCGAGAAGATGCGCTGCATGAGCGTCAGCAGCTCGTCGTTGTCCTCTACTATCAGCATGCGCTGCTTGTCGGCAGTGGTCGATGGCTCGTTGGCAGGAATCTCGGTTGGGTCGTCGTGCAGCTCAAGCAGGTTGGCTGCCTCATTTTTGTCGGCCAGCTCGTTGGGCAGATAGCAGCTCTTGTCGAGTGGCAGAGTAAGGCTGAACACCGAGCCTTTGCCCACCTCGCTCTTGACACTAATCTCGGCATGGTGAAGCTCTGCAATCTCCTTGACAAGCGACAGACCTACACCGTTAGAGTCGGTGCGTGAAGCCCGTGCGGTGTAGAACCGGTCGAAGATGTGCGTCAAGTCTTTCTGTGCTATACCCGAGCCCGTGTCGGCAATGTCGACAACGGCAAACCGTTTGTTGTCCTTGCTTATTTCGCGCAGCTCGACATTGATTTTGCCTTCGTTAGTGTATTTAAAGGCGTTGGACAGGAGATTTATTATTATCTTCTCCACCTTGTTGGCATCAAACTGTCCGTGTATGGTTTTATCGTTAGGCGTTGATATGCCAAACTTTATATTCTTTTTGTTGGTGAGTGGCTCGAAATAGTTGTGGCAGATGTTGTGTACAAACTTGCTCAGGTTGCCCTCGCTTACGGCAAGCGTCATCTTTCCGTTCTCAAGTTTGCGGAAGTCGAGCACCTGCTGTATAAGCAGGCGCAGGCGGTTGAGGTTGACTCGTATGCTGCCCAACTGTGGATTGAAGGCATCGGATGTGGTCCTGATGTCGTTGATGATACACGATATAACGGTGATAGGTGTAAGGAAGTCGTGCGACACATTGGTAAAGTAGCGCAGCTTGGTCTGTACAAGTTCCGCCTCCTTCTGCCTTTCGATGCGGTCTATCTGCTTGCGCTGTCGCTTGGGGCGGTTGCTGCTGATTGTGTAATAAATCATGGCAAAGCCCAATAACACATATATGGTGTATGCCCACCATGTTTCCCACAGGTGCGGTTGCTTGTATATATTGTAAGCCGTAATATTGTCCGACCATTGTCCGTTAGAGTCGGTATATCTAATAAGCAGCTTGTGTGTTCCGCTTGGAAGATTGCTGTAGTTGGCAGATGCTCGCCTTTCGCCACAATAGTTCCAGGTATGATCTATTCCTTCAATTATATATGCGAAGACTGGTCTATACCGTCCGTACTCGCAAACTGTAAAATCTATTTCTATGTTTTGTGCGTCAGAACCAAGTTGTATGGTCTTGTTTTTGTTGTCAATACTATAGGCATTGTCTTCAAGTCCGGTGTATACTGATATGCCCCTAACTTTCAAGTCAGATACAATAGGCTGTTGCATCTTGCTTGTTGTATGCCAGTTGGTTTTAAACCACACGGCTCCACCTCTTCCGGCAAACATCAAATTACCTGTTTTGGGGTTGGTTGTAAATGCGTTTTTGGCAAAGTCGTTCACACCGATGTCTCCCGACGAGTAGATGTTAAGGCTGTTGTGTACAACATCGTATCTTACAATACCTGATGTTGTGCTAATCCATAGATGTTCGTGTGTGTCGGGTGTAAGGTTTACGATGTCGCCCCTAATGCCTCCTTCAAGCATGCGCGAATGGTCTTCAAAGCGTTCGGTCTTTGGGTCGTAGCTGTATATGGCTCCCTCGGCAATGCCCACCCATAGTTTGTCGTTTTTATTGTCGAAGGCGAGTGCTTCTGTATGATCGGTAGACAGAATGCTGTTGCTTGAGTAGAATGTCTTCTTCTCAATAATGGATAGTGAGCCACCTCTGCCTCTAAGGTCGGTCTTTATACGTGTAAGGCCGTGCGTCCTGCTTGCCATCCAGACGTATCCATGGCTGTCTTCTACGATGGAGAAGATGTCGTCGTATGCAAGCTGCTTAACAGTGTGAAACTGTTGTTGTCCGCGTTGGCGCACAGCAATTCCGATGTTGGTAGATAGCCACAAGTTGCCTTTTGAGTCTTCGAATAGTATTTGTGGCAGTCCGGGGGTGCCAATATTTATTGTTTTGTACCTCAAATCCGCAACCTATAGGGTTTAGTGGGATTTTGCTTGCAAAACGAC
>CALKIW010000053.1 GCA_937995875.1 uncultured Bacteroidales bacterium
AATTATGAATTATGAATTGTGAATTATGAATTATCACCCCCCGCGCAGCCCAATTATGAATTATGCATTATGACGAGTTGATGAGCTTGCGAATAATTATGAATTAAAAAAATGTCTAACTTAAAATCGCTTTTAAAAGATACCGCCATTTATGGCGTCAGCAGCATAGCCGGACGATTTATCAACTATCTGCTCGTACCCATCCAGACCGCAGCGTGGGCCGCTTCGGGTGGACAATATGGTGTGGTGACCAATGTTTATGCCTACACGGCACTGCTCATGGTAGTCCTCACTTATGGCATGGAGACGGCATTTTTCCGTTTTGCCAACAAGACAGAAGAAAATCCACAGACGGTTTACACCACGACGCTCATCTCGGTGGGCGGCACATCGTTGTTTTTCATTCTCTTGGTGCTCACTTTTCTCACCCCTATCGCTTCGTTCATGGGCTACGCGGCCCATCCCGATTGGGTGGCGGTGATGTTCGTCTGTGTAGCCATCGACGCTTTCAAGTGCATTCCCTTTGCCTACCTCCGTTACAGCAAGCGACCTGTAAAGTTTGCCGCCATACAGCTGGCCAATGTTTTCCTCAACGTCTTTCTCAACATCACCTACCTGTTCATTCTGCCTTCCCTGCGCATCAATCCGTTTGGGCTTTACGACGACCAATTCACGCTCGACGTAGGTATGGTGTTCTATATCAATCTGGCCTGCACCACACTGGTAACCCTGATGTTCTGGAAAGAACTCATCGGCTTCCGCTATCGTTTCGATGGTAGGCTCCTGAAACGCATGCTCCGTTATGCCTGGCCGTTGCTCATCCTTGGCATTGCCGGCATTCTCAACCAAACATTCGACAAGATAGTCTTTCCTTTCCTGTATCGGGGAGCTGATGCCAAGGCTGAGCTGAGCATCTATGGCGCAACTGTAAAGATAGCCATGATTATGGCCATGATAACCCAAGCCTTCCGCTATGCCTACGAGCCGTTTGTGTTTGGCAAGGCAAAAGACAAAGACAATCGTGAGACTTATGCCAAGGCGATGAAGTTTTTCATCATCTTCACCCTACTGGCCTTCCTCCTCGTCATGGGTTATATGAACATCTTGCGATACATTATTCCCAACCACGACTATTGGGCCGGACTGCGTGTGGTGCCGATTGTGATGGCAGCCGAAATCATGATGGGCATCTATTTCAATCTCTCGTTCTGGTACAAGCTCATCGACCGCACCATCTGGGGAGCCTATTTCAGCGGCGCAGGCTGCTTGGTGCTCATTGCCGTCAATGTGATTTTCGTGCCCCAATACAGTTATATGGCTTGTGCGTGGGGCGGCTTTGCCGGATACGCCACAGCCATGTTGCTCAGTTATTTCGTCGGGCAAAAATACTATCCCATCAATTATCCCATCAAGGAAATCATGACCTACGTAGGCCTGGCCTTCATTCTTTCGGCAGCCATGCTTGCTTCCAACAAATATCTGGAAGCCCTGCCGGCCATAGGCGTCAATACCCTGCTTGGCTTGGTGTTCATTGCTTACCTTGTCAAAAAAGACTTCCCGGTGGGCAAATTCTTAAAACATAAACATTAAACAACATATATAATAGGTATAGGCTCGTTCCCAAACACCAAACTCCACATCCCTTTTCCCGCCAAACTTAGGGAAGGATATGTGCAGTGTAGGTTGCGGGCCGTCACATGATTAAACATTGTCAATTCCAAAAATGAACAACAGACTTTTCAAGACCCTTGCGCTATTGCCCCTTTACGTTCTCACCCTTCTGCCCTTACATGCGGACGAGGGCATGTGGACACTTTTCGACCTCCCTGAGGCCGTCTATAACGAGATGCAACGGGAGGGCTTCCAACTCCCCTACAACGATTTGTATTATGGTGAAAACGCCATCAAAAACGCCGTCGTCAATTTCTCAGGCTATTGCTCCGGCGTAGTGGTCAGTCCTGATGGACTCGTGTTTACCAACCATCATTGCGGCTTCGAGGCCATCCGTTCACACTCCACCGTTGAACACGACTATATGCTCAACGGCTTCTATGCCAAGTCCTACGAGGAGGAATTGCCCAATGAGGACATGTTCGTTTCGTTCATGATCGAGCAGCAGGACGTCACTGCCCGCCTCCGACAGCTCGGCCTCAACCGGCTGGGCAAGGCCGGGAAGGCCGCGCTCATCGACTCTCTGCAAAACGCGATGACCGATTCCATTAAGAAAATCGACGCCACGCTCCGCATCGATATCGACGCCTTCTACGAAGGAAACAAGTATTATGCCACCACCTATCAGGACTTCACCGACCTCCGACTGGTGTTCACCGTGCCCAAATCGATGGGCAAGTTCGGGGGCGAGACCGACAACTGGATGTGGCCGCGACAAACTTGCGACTTCTCAGTGTTCCGCATCTATGCCAACCCCAAGACCAACGGGCCGGCCGCTTACGCCAAGACCAATGTGCCCTACCGCCCCAAACACTGGGCCAAAGTGTCGATGGACGGTTATCAGGACGGCGATTTCGCCATGACACTCGGCTATCCCGGCTCCACCAACCGTTATCTGTCGAGCTACGGCATCAGCCGGATGCACATGGAGAACGAAGTCCGCGCACAGGCTCGCGGCGTGAAACAGGAGGTGATGACGAAGCACATGCGTGCCGATGAGGGCGTGCGCATCAAGTACGACAGCAAGTTTGCCAACAGCTCCAACTATTGGAAAAACTCCATCGGCATGAACAAATGTATCGATTCCATCGGTCTGATACAGCAGAAACGCGACTTCGAACATCGCATACAGGCTTATATCGACTCCACCGGCTACATGAGAGACAGCCTCGACTTCAACCGTTTGGAGCAACTCTATGCCAAGAGCACAACGGCGAGACACGACTTCTTGTACCTCACGGAAAGTTTTTGGCGCACCAACGAATTCACCCGCCGCGCGATGAATGGTACAAAAAACGAAGACATACAAGGCTCCGCCAAGAATCCCAAGAAACAATATTTTGTTTACGACGACGACCAAAAGACCTGGGATGAGGCCCTCGACAAGGAGGTGTTGGCAGTGGCATTGAAAAACTATCGTGAGCATATCATCGACCCCGACAACCTGCCGTCGTTCTACAAAACCATCGAAACCCGATACAACAACGACTACACCCGCTACGTGGACGATCTTTGGAAACGCAGCATACTGATGAAGCCGGGCAAGAAGATATACTTCAACAGGAAACAGTTCAAGCAGGATCCCGGCTACAAAATGGGCATGGAACTGCTCGATATTTACAAAAACAACCGCAACCTGCTGTCCGCTTTGGCCGACACCATCGCCGATCAGGAACGCTATCTCTGCGCTGCCAAGCTGCGCATGGAACAGGATATGCCCCACTACAGCGATGCCAACTTCACCATGCGCCTGAGCTACGGTCAGGTGGGCGGATTCGATTTGGGTGGCAAGCCTTCGGGATACTATACCACCTCCGAGAGCCTGTTGGATAAGATGAAGCAGGGCGACAAGGGCGTTATCGACTATCAGGCTGAGCCTATCATGCACGCCCTGATGAATGTTGATGACTGCATCCCCTATGTCGACCGACGCACCTTCCAACTGCATCTCTGTCTCCTCACCAACAACGACATCACGGGCGGCAACAGTGGCTCGCCGTTGTTCGACGGCAAGGGGCGTCTCATCGGACTGGCCTTCGACGGCAACTGGGACAGCCTCAGCTCCGACATCCTCTTTGACCACCGTCTGGCCCGAACCATCAGCGTGGATATCCGTTTCGTGCTCTACATGATGGACATGTGGGGGCACGCCGACCGTCTCTTGAAAGAGATGGGCCTGAAATAAACACAAACCTCCCCATTCATGCCATCCCATCGGAACCCATTGTTGTTCCCGTTGGGATGGCATTTTGTTTATATGGTGTTTATATTTTATTTATATGTTGTTTCAAAATTAAAAACTTCTCTCTTTGTTCATTTGCAGTTCCCTCATTCTCCATTCTTCCCTCTTCACTCCTCATTCTTCATTCCTTTATATTCTTCGTTCTTCATTCTTCTTTCTTCACTTTTTTTTACCTTTTTTCCACCCTTATTTTTTGTCGTTTTAGCGCAAAAAGGGCTATGTTTTTCCCTTCATTCTCTTTTCTCAAGATGAGCAGGCAGTGCGTTTTTCAGGTTTTGTAGTCCGTCCGATCATGGCGGAGGCCTAATGGCACTCCGGTTAAGCCCCAACGGCACTGCGGATGAGCCTCAACGATACTGCGGTTACGGCCTTTCCGCACTGCCGTTCGATACTTAACCGCAGGCGGCAGAGCAGGGCACGTTTCGGCGATTTTTATCAACAGTCTGAACACCAGCCTGTTGCAAAACCCTCTAAAATTCGCGTATTTCCGGCGGACGACATATTATTTTTAAATACGCGAAATATAACGGCTTGTTTGTCAGGAAAAATTCACCAAATTTTTGTCGCATCAGCCAAATAACCGACCGACTGATCCGAAAACGTTTACGTGAGAAATTGTACTTGTGAGAGAGCTTTATGTATGATTTATACGTATCTGTGCAGTGCATAGCCAACTACTTAGATAACGATCTGACAATACAAATAATCAAAACAAAGCATTTTTTACCTATTGCGACAGCAATTTTGGCTTGTGTCACTTTGGCTTTTTCGCAAGATGCAGAAAAGACTGTGCAGAGATGAAACCCCACCTCTGTGGCCACAGAAAACATAAGCAAGAATCTGTCCTTTTCCTCAGCATGTGTTCAATAGCTTTCATACTTCTCACGAAAGACGGCTTCGGTCGGTCTCTCCTTATTCTGAATTAAATTTTAAACAAAAGTTAAACGCTGTCGAAAAACTGCAACGATATAAATATAGAGAAAGATTAAATAAATCTGTGATGAAAAAAATACTTACTTTTATGATGCTACTCTTGGGAACGGTAGGTAACACGATGGCTCAAGAGTCGGCAACGATAGTTTCTGAATCCGGAACTATAGATGTTAATGCTGCGATTTTATCAAGCAGTAGTGTAACCGTGAAATGTGGTATCGGTAACGGAGCAGATGCGTCCTATGCCTATAGATCTCGAACTATTGGTAGTGAGACTTATGGTCTTGCGCGCCAATCCGGCAAGTACAATAATGCCAATGTTGTGACAGATTCCAAGAATGTACCTACGGAAGGCGGTCCGGTTTATACCTTCGTGATAACCTCCACCGGAACATTAAACGTGAATTTTTATATCAATTCATCTTCTTCAAGGGAGGTAAGGATAGTAAAGAATGATGGCTCCGGTTATGCAGTATTAGGTTCCTATTCCAAGACCGATAATATGGTCACGGCAACCTATGATGTTCCAAGCACGGGGACCTACTATGTATATGGACCGGGATCCGCTGCATTGGAACTTAGTGGTTATACCTTTACGCACGCAACAGCCCAGCCATCCCGCGAGGCCCGCACATGGGATTTCAATTCGGGTGACGATGCTGCCACCAGTGCCACTTACAATGATGACATTGACCACGCAGTGAATTGTGTATGGAATGACAATCCGGCTGATGACCCCTCCAACTGGAAGGTCGTGAATGCGGAAGACGGACAGTATGCTAATGCTGCCGATCTTTCTGCTGCCCAGCCCCCATTCAATGCAGGCGTTCTGGATGCCACCAAGGATCTGCTCATCACGGCCACAGCCGGAAACCTCATCGTGAAGCAGAATGCCTATATCCGTCTGAGGAACGAGGCTGCCAAACTGACCATTCCCAACCTGAAATCCAAAGACGCAAATGGAAATCCTTATTATGTAATCATCAGTACGGAGACAGCCAGTCCCAGCGTTCCTCGCGGTCTGAATGCTACATCGAAAAATCTCAGCAATCCCATGCTCTATACGGCCTTGGGGCGTCAGGCTTTTGTCTACGAGGTAAAGAAGGACGGTGACGGTACGTTTGAGCCTACCGGCGGTCTGTATATCTACGAGATTCAGGTGACCAGTAAGCCCGCTGCCCCGATTTCGTACAGCGAAAGCACCCTTACATTCAACTATGCCGACAGAGAGAGCGTCACCCTACCCACGCTGACCAATGCGAGCGACCCTGCTGGAACCATAGTTTACAGTTCCTCTGATGATGACATTGCCACCGTAGATGCTTCGGGCCAAGTGACCATCAACAGGTTTGGTACAGTGACTATTCTGGCTAAGCGGCTGGGGAACGATACCTATCACACAACCTACGCGACATACACGCTCACCATCACCGACCCGTCGGTATATACCGTTCCGGCCAACACAACCTATAAAGTCGGTGACGAGCTGAAAACCGGAAACGATGACATTGTACTGACGATGGGCGGTTATATATCAAGAGATCCGGTGACGAATACAAGTGCAACGCCTTATACGAATTCATCCGGCAGTGCAACGACAGACAGCTGGAAAAAGTCTCGCGATGAAAGCAAAGTGAGCAAGATAGACGGCTATCCCTACTCCACGTCGGCAAATAACAACTCCGGCGACGAGCTGAACGGTTTTGTGGGAGGGGCTAACCATAAGCAGGGAGCCAACAACCCCTACCGTATGCCCAACCGTGGAGGTTTCCTGAAGTTTGAACCCAAGAAAGACGGAGAGCTTACTGTCATCATTCATCAGAACGGTGCCCTATCTTATAATGGCAACAGCGTCATTTCTAATCAGTTTCATCTCCGCCGCTACTATTTTGCGGATGAGACGGGAGACTATATCACAATGAAACACTGTTCGACCGAAGGTGTGGTAAAAGAAGAATAAGACGATGTGGTCAGCGCCTACGAGACTAACGGTAACACTTTCACCTGCGAATCACACGATGACAATGTGGATTGGCAAGGTTACGCTGCCGCTGCCGCTGTCAGCGCACCTCGTGACATTGCTGTGGGTTCAAGTCTCCCCATCCTTCAGATTGATGGTGGCTACGCTATTCTCTGTGAGGCATTCTGCCAATACACTTTCGACGTGAAGGCCGGCCAGACCTATTATGTCTATACCAACCGTACAAAGCTGGGATTTGCCGGCTATCAGTTTGTGGCCAAGGCGGGAACGACCGAAACCACTGTGGAAATCAATGAAAACAATGAAACGTACACTGTTCCGGCCGCCTCAGACTATTACAAGGTAAATATCACCAAGAAACTCAACCCCAATATGTGGAACGCCGTGGTTTTCCCGTTCTCGATGACAGAGAAACAGGTGGAGGAAGTGTTCGGCAGCGACATGCAGCTGCTCGACTACGACAACAACGATGACAGGACGCTCTATTTCAAGCGTCACTTCTATCACCCCATCGTGGCCGGCCGTCCTTATCTCGTATGGACTTCTAAGGAAACTTGCTCCAACCCCACAGGCTATGTGGCATTCTCCACAGAGACGGCACCCAAGGACGTCAAGACCGAGTACTTCGGTATTCCGACGCCGGACGTCACACCCAATGAGTGCCTGTACAAGCTTGTGGGCACCTACTATCGCCAAAAACTGCCGGTTGGAGCCTACTTCGTCTCAGATGCTACTTCGTCCACGGGCAATAGCCAACTCAGGCAGAACACGAGCGCAAACCGACATATCAAAGGTTTCCGTTGTTACCTCACCGGTTCAGACGGCACGGCTATGGTCAAACCGATGATGATCTCGTTTAATGGAGTATCTGAGCAAGTGACAGCTATTTCAGATGTGGAGGTGAGCGGTACGGAAACCGGAGACATATACACCATCAACGGTCAGAAGACGAAAAACGGAGCCGACAGCCTTGACGGTCTGCCCAAGGGCATCTATCTGATGAATGGCAAGAAATATATCGTGAAATAAAGAATAAAACGAAATGAAATGTATCAAACCTGAAACGGAATTTATTGCGGTGGAAGTGTCACACTTGTTGAGTCCCAGCAAAGGCGCTACATCTAAAGTTGGGGGTGTAACGACGGCTAACGGCGGTATCGATGGAACAATCATTACGGACGACGGTGATGACGATGCTGCCAAAAAGTTTTATGGAAGCTGGGATTTATGGGACGAGTAGCCGGATAGAGAGTTCTGCTATGCTCAACTGAGCGTTTAATTCGCCTCTACTCATGATTCTCATCCAATACAATCAAGAATCTGAGTTGAGGCGATTGTGCGCTCTCCAATATAAAGAAGTCTGGGCAGAACTCTAATCTGACAAGTACAGGGTACGATTCAGAAATGAACTGTGACCTGTAGAACATCATTTTCTGAACAACCTGAGTAAGAGCAGAATAAATGAAAGAACCGTGCATTTCGTATAAAAATGCTGTATAAGTTTTGCCAATGACTTTTTTTATGTACCTTTGCACCCGAAAGAGGACTCAATAGAAGCGGTAGGGCGTTTTTAAGAAGTCCCTACAGTTACAATTTTTAAACATTTATTTTTGAAGACATTTGAAGAATTAGGCGTCAGCGAAGAGATTCGCCGCGCTATTGATGAATTGGGCTTTGTACATCCTATGCCCGTTCAAGAAGAAGTTATCCCGTATTTACTTGGTCAAGGCAACGATGTTATTGCATTGGCACAGACCGGCACCGGAAAGACTGCTGCTTTCGGCATTCCCGTGCTGCAGCGCACTGATCCCAAAAGCAAGGAGACGCAGGCATTGATTCTCAGTCCTACGCGTGAGCTGTGTCTACAGATTGCCGACGACCTCAACGCATTTGCGAAATATATTGACGGTATGCGTATTCTGCCGGTTTACGGCGGTGCGTCTATCGGCACTCAGATTCGTTCGCTGCGTCATGGTGTGCAGATTATCGTGGCCACACCGGGCCGTCTCATCGACCTGATGAACAGGGGCGTGGCCAAACTTGAGCACGTGAACAATGTGGTGCTCGACGAAGCCGATGAAATGCTTAACATGGGATTCACCGACAGCATCAACGCCATATTCGAAGGCGTGCCAAAGGATCGCAATACGCTGCTGTTCTCCGCCACGATGGGCAAGGAGATTGAGAAGATAGCCAAGAACTATCTGCACGACTACAAAGAGATTGTGGTGGGTTCCCGCAACGAGGGCGCAGAGAATGTAAACCACGTGTACTATATGGTGAATGCCAAAGACAAATATTTGGCGCTGAAGCGCATTGTGGACTACTATCCCAATATCTATGGCATCGTGTTCTGTCGCACCAAGGTAGAAACGCAGGAAATAGCCGACAAACTCATCAAGGACGGATACAATGCCGAGTCGCTGCATGGAGACCTGTCGCAGCAACAGCGCGATCTGACCATGCAGAAGTTCCGTACGCACGTTACACAGCTGCTTGTGGCCACCGACGTAGCTGCACGAGGGCTCGACGTGGACGATCTGACCCACGTCATCAATTACGGACTTCCCGACGACACCGAGAGCTACACCCACCGCTCCGGACGTACAGGGCGTGCCGGAAAGAACGGCACTTCGATTGCCATCATTCACACCCGCGAAAAGCATAAGGTGCGCAACATCGAGAAAATCATCGGTAAGCAATTTGTTGATGGCGACCTTCCTGCTCCTGAGGAGATCTGCAAAAATCAGCTCTACAAGATGATGAATAATATCCTGAAGACCGATGTAGACGAAGAGCAGATTGCGCCCTACATCAAAGATATATACCGCCAGTTTGAATATATCGACAAAGAAGATATCGTTAAGAAAATGATTACCGTCACTTTCGGTCGTTTCCTCGATTATTACAAGAATGCACCCACCATCGAAAAGCCTTCGACAAAGCGAAGTGAGCGTGGAGAGGAACGAGGAGACAGAGGAGCCTCGCGCAGAGATAAAAGACGCGGTCTGGAGTCCGGATACAGACGTCTCTTTATCAACTTGGGCAAACAGGACGGCTTTTATCCCGGCGAAATCATGCAATTCCTCAATCAGCACATACACGGAAGACAACAGGTGGGGCACATCGACCTGATGTCGAAGTTCAGCTACATCGAAGTTCCTGAAAAGGATGCGCAGAAAGTGATGCGCTCACTGAACGGAACAAGCTATCGCGGACGTGAAGTAAGATGTAACGATGCAGACGACACAAAAGGCGAAAAAGGTGCTCCGAAGGGAGGAAGATCAAACTCAAGGAGTGCGCGCGAAGGCGCAAGAAACGACCGTCGGGGTGCACGTGGCGTGCGAGGTGCAGGCAGAAACCGAGGAAACGCTGATGCACGGGGTACGCGTAAAGACTTCGACGACAGTGACCGATACGGTCGTGACGACTGGAAAAACCTGATGCAGGCGCCCATCGAGTTGAAAGGCGAAATGCCCGATTTCAGCGAAGAGGGGTGGGCACGCCGCAAACCGAAGAAGTCGTAAATCCGCTATCTGCTTCGAGCAGCATCGCAGATTGAGATACAGACATTTAGAAATCATATCATAAAAATAACAGAATGAAAAAGACAATTCTTGGAATGGCATTGATGGCTGCTGCCATTGTGCCGCAAACAGCAAGTGCAGACAAAGGTAATGTGCACTTCAAGGGCCAGCTTGTGGGCTTGAAAGATACACTTGTCGTGATAGTTCCCACTGCGGACAACAACGTATCGCATGATACGGTGCTCGTGAAAAACGGCAGTTTTGAATTTTCGGTGACGGTGGACGAGCCCACAATGATTGGTGCTTTCTCTCCTGCCACCTTGCGTCGGCAGGAGAACGTTGGATTTCAGGCTATTGCCGTGCCGGGAGAATCGGCCGAATTGAGTGGCGACTTGGCGTCTGCCTACTACTTTTCCGGCTCCAAATTCTATCGGGAATACAATGAGGCCGACCGTGCCATCGAAGCTGCCGGAAAGCCCTTCCAATCTTTTATGGATAGTCTGAACGCCCGAATGGCGACAGGAGAATCGCGCGAAACCTTGAAGAAAGAATATCAGGACAAGGTTCCGGCATTGCGACAGCAAATCACCGATGACATTCTCAAATTCATCAAGGAGCATCCTTCCTATGAGGCCTGCGCCGCCATCATTCTGCAGCTTGACGACCCGGCAAAGATGAATGATGCCGTAAACCTCTTGTCGCCTGAGGTGCGCGAGGGACGCATGAAATCCTTCTACAAGCCTTATATCGACAACATGATGGCTCAAGCACAGGCCGAAGCTGAAGCCGCCAAGAAACAGGCTGCGGGGGTTGAGGCTCCCGATTTTACCCTAAACGACATCAACGGCAATCCCCTGACACTGTCTTCGCTGCGTGGAAAGTATGTGGTGCTCGACTTCTGGGGCAGTTGGTGTATATGGTGTATCAAGGGATTTCCCGAAATGAAGAAATATTACGAGAAATATAAGGGTAAGTTTGAGATTCTCGGCATCGATTGCAACGACACCCAAGAGAAGTGGAAAGCTGCGGTGGAGAAACATGCTCTGCCCTGGCTTCACGTGTACCATCCACGCGAAAGTACAGTGCTGGCCGACTATGCCGTGCAGGGATTTCCCACCAAGATTATTGTCGGTCCCGACGGAAAGATTGTGAAGACAGTGATAGGGGAAGACCCTTCGTTCTACACTTTCCTCGACGAGCTGTTCGGCGAATAAGCGCCCCATCATTCTTTCACAAGAATTGATATGAGGGACAGGGCTGCAGTGCCTATGTCCTCATGAGTAAAATCCACCGGTATAACCTTGTTTGCAGGGCTGTATCGGTGGATTTTATGTTGTATGGCCTGTCCAGAGGCCCCCGGTCTTGTTGATATGCTACTCTTGTGTAAAGGTAAAATGTTCATGCACTATGGAGGTTGTCTTGAAAAAGCCGTTCTGATGCAAAACTCAGTTTTTGAAGCATCAGCATAGGTAAATGATTTGAACAAACAGCCCTCTCAAATTCGCTTATTTAAAAATAAGTTTGCCTTCGTTCAAAATACGCGAAAATGACGATGATTTGTAAACATCTGACAGTCAGCAGTTTTGGAAAAACGGTCTTTACTCTCCTATTTTGCCGTTTGCGGTTGAGTATCTAACGGCATGACGAGAAGGGCGTAACCGCAGTGCGATTGAGGCTTCCACGCATCGTGGATGAGACTTAACCGTGTCGCGATTAGGGCTCCGCCATGATATAGCGGACTACTATACCCACAAACGGACCTGCTTTCACACTTTACGAAGGGATTGTGAGGGCGGAAACATAGCCCTTTTTGCGCTGGTTGCTCAGAAAATAATCATCGAAAAACGGTAATAATATTTTATAAAAATGAAGAGTGAAGCGTTGAGAATGAAGAATATATGGAGCATGAGTGCGCATTCATCATGCCGTGTCATCTCGTGATGTTGGCGCGTGGAAATCCAATGTATGGTCAAAAAAAAATGGTGACGAAACGGGAATTGTCAGTATTTTTTCATTATCTTTGTGTTTGTCATATATTCAAGAACTATATAACCTCCGCGAGGAATGGAACAACTCTTACACTACGTGTGGAAGCACAAGCTTTTTCCGCTCACGCCGTTGCTCACAACCGATGGGCAGACAGTGGAAGTGATAGATCCCGGTCTGCACAATACCAATGCTGGTCCGGACTTCTTCAATGCTAAAGTGAAGATAGGAGAGACAGTGTGGGTGGGGAATGTGGAGATTCACGAGCGGGCTTCCGACTGGTACCTGCATCGACATCATAACGACGCACATTACGACAATGTGATACTCCATGTAGTGGAGGTCGTAGATACCGATGTACAGACTTCCGACGGACAACTGCCCCCACAGTTGCAGTTGCAGATTCCCGAAACGGTGAAAAACAACTACGAAGAACTGTTGCGTGCAGACCGTTATCCGCCTTGCTATAAAATTATTCCCCATCTCCCGACACTGTCGATACACGCATGGCTCAACGCGTTGCAGACCGAAAGACTGGAGCAGAAGACCGAAGCGATTATGCAACGCGCGACGCTCTGCGACGGCTCTTGGGAGAAAGCCTATTTTGTGACTTTGGCCCGCAACTATGGGTTTGGGGTCAATGGCGAAGCCTTTGAGCAGTGGGCGCTGAACATCCCACTGCAAAGCGCGGCCCATCATCGCGACAATCTGTTTCAGATAGAAGCCATGTTCATGGGGCAGGCCGGGCTGCTTGAGGTGGAATCCGTGCCACAGCGTCATCGTGACGTGGCGTTGAGTGAGGGTTATTTTAATAAGCTGCGGGAAGAATACAGGTTTTTGTCGCACAAATTCTCGATGAGCCCCATCGACCACAAGCTGTGGAGATTCCTACGGCTGAGACCGCAAAATTTCCCGTATATCCGCATAGCCCAGTTGGCCAACCTCTATTATCATCGGAAAATGGGATTGAGCCAGCTTTTGGATTGCACGGATGTGAAAGCGGTGGCCGAGTTGTATCGCACGAGCGTCACGCCCTATTGGGAAACACACTACGCATTCGGCTCACCAAGTCAGAAAGGGGAGAAACGGCTCTCCGCCTCGTCGCTCACGTTGCTGCTCATCAACACCGCCATCCCCATGCTGTTTGCCTATGGCCGGCATAAGCAAAACGAGGCCCTTTGCGACCGTGCCTTTGAGTTCTTGGAACAGTTGAAAGCCGAAAACAACCACATTGTCAGAATGTGGAGCGATTGCGGCATCAAGGCCGAAAATGCCGGTGACTCGCAGGCGCTGATACAGTTGAAAAACGAATATTGTGACAAGAAAGATTGTCTGAGGTGCAGAATCGGATACCAGTATCTCAAGTCGAGAAACTGACGATCAGCCCTGATGCTGAACAATATAGATGATAAAGAGAACTACACAACGCTTTCGCCAACTGCTCCGAGCGATGGGAAGCGACGACAAAAAGATGATATAAAACGTAAACTATGGTCAAGAAAAAATCATATCTGTACGAAACCCGTATGGATGTTCGCGATTATGAGTGCGATATTCAGGGCATTGTGAACAATGCTAACTATCTACATTATACCGAACATACCCGCCATCGCTTTCTGCGTTCGCTGAACGTCAGCTTTGCCGGACTACACGAGAAAGGCGTAGACGCGGTTGTGGCGCGCATGCAACTGAAGTTCAGGACACCCTTGAAGTCTGACGACGAGATGGTGTCGCGCATGAATCTGCGCAAGGTGGGCATAAAGTATGTTTTTGAACACGACATTTTCAGAGCCTCTGACGAACAACTCTGTTTCCATGCCGACGTGGAGTTGGTGACACTGATCAACGGCCGACTGGGTGCGAGCGAGGACTACGACCGTGTTCTGATGCCCGCCATCGAAGCCTTTGAGCAGCGCACAAGAGCAGACCAAGCATAGTTCACAAACCTCTGCGGCACCGCGTGGTGCCAACTTCCAAATTCATTTATCATAGCATGACTTCCTCCAACGAACTTCTCAACACCGCCATTCTCACCCGATTGAGTTACTTCAATCTCAACGTGATGGTGGCTTTGTATCGCGAACTCGGCTCTGCCACAGCCATTATTGAGCATCGCAGGGAGTTGCGTGGCTTGTTTCCGGGCATACCGCAGAAAGTGCTCGACGCGCTGAACGATATAGAGGTTGTCCGCCGGCGGGCGGAGGAAGAATTGGAATACGACGAGCAGCACGGCATTTCGCCTCTCTGTCTCAATGATGAGGCTTATCCCGCGCGTTTGAAGGAATGTCCGGATGCCCCACTGATGCTGTTCTATAAAGGCACGGCCGACCTCAATGCGCGCCACATCATCAATGTTGTAGGCACCCGTCACAGTACGGCGTATGGTGAAGACTTGGTCAGGCGATTCGTTGCCGACCTGCAAACCATGTGTCCTGACGCGTTGATAGTGAGTGGATTAGCCTATGGCATCGATGTCTGTGCCCATCGTTACGCCCTGCAAAACGGTTTGGACACCGTCGGGGTGTTGGCTCACGGGCTCGACACGCTCTACCCGGCCCGTCATCGCGACGTGGCCAACGAGATGGTGCGTCGCGGAGGACTGCTCACCGAGTTTATGACCCACACCAATGCCGACAAGCTCAACTTCGTGCGCCGCAACCGCATCACAGCCGGCATATCAGATGCGTGTATTCTCGTGGAGAGTGCCAAACGGGGCGGCGGACTCATCACCACGCGCATTTCCAGGGAATATAACCGCGATGTGTTTGCCTTCCCCGGACAGGTGGGAGCACCCTACAGCGAGGGCTGCAACCGACTCATCCGTGACAACGGAGCAGGATTGATAACCTGTGCCGACGACTTTGTGAAGGCTATGGGGTGGAAAGATGAACGCGAAATTAAGGCTTCGCGCCAAGCGGGAATAGAACGGAGCCTTTTCCCGGATTTGTCGGCAGAGGAACAGAAAATCGTTGATTTGCTTCAGAAAACCAATGACCTGCAGCTCAATATCATCAGTGTGAAGACGGCTATCCCCATCGGCAGTCTCACGGCTCTGCTCTTTGCTCTTGAAATGAAGGGTGTGGTCAAACCGTATGCGGGCGGGACCTACCATTTGCTTTCATGATGCAGAACGACAGCGTGGGGTGTTACAAAATCAATTTCGCCCGTAATAGCCGGGAAGCATGGGTTTTCACGATGAGATGGTCAAGAGGGGAAGAAAACTTCCTGCTGCCGTCCTGAAATGTGCATTCTTTATTTAATTCTTGGCAACGGTTTCGCTTTTTTGTATCTTTGCAGACAATTATGAAGATAGGGAATATCGAATTTAGAAATCAGCCGCTCTTCCTCGCTCCGATGGAAGACGTGACCGACATTGGCTTTCGCAAGCTCTGCAAACGCTTTGGAGCGGACATGATGTACACGGAATTTGTTTCCGCAGAGGCCATCATACGCAACATAAAATCAACTTTGGACAAGATGGTCATCGATGATGACGAACGTCCCGTAGGCATACAGATTTACGGACGTGACGTGGAGTCTATGGTTGAGGCTGCCAAGATTGTAGAGACCGTGAAGCCCGACCTTATCGATATCAATTTTGGCTGTCCGGTGAAGAAAGTTGCGGGCAAGGGAGCCGGAGCCGGAATGTTGAAAAATATCCCGCTGATGCTCGACATCACACGTGAAGTGGTGAAGGCCGTGAAACTGCCCGTTACGGTCAAGACACGCTTGGGGTGGGACCTGAACAACCTCATCATCACCGACTTGGCCGAACAGTTGCAGGATTGCGGCATACAGGCACTCACCATTCACGGCCGTACCCGTTCGCAGATGTACACGGGCGAAGCCGACTGGACACTCATCGGTGAGGTGAAACGCAATCCGCGCATCCATATTCCCATCATTGGAAACGGCGACATCACCACGCCCGAACAGGCCGAGCAGGCTTTCGAACGCTTCGGGGTGGATGCCATCATGGTGGGACGGGCATCGTTCGGACGCCCTTGGGTGTTCAAGGAAATGCGCGACTATCTTGATGCCACATCGGGAGCATGTTCGGAAACGGCTGCGCCGCTGACCATCGACGACAAAATTGATGTGCTGAAAGAGCAGTTGCTCATCAATATGGAGCGCATAGACGAATATCGGGGCATTCTCCACACGCGCCGACACTTGGCCTCATCGCCCATTTTCAAGAATATACCCAATTTCCGTCAGACCCGCATCGCCATGCTTCGAGCCAACACTATGGATGAGGTGACCGACATTTTAGAAGAATGCCGGTTGGTGCTCAGCAAACATTCTCGGTAACTTGATGGAAAAGAGCATACTTATGACGTGCCTTCTCAACGTGTTTTTGAGATCATAAAATTGTTGGATAACCCGATGAAGTTATTGTTCATGCACTCATCATCCGATGATTCGGTAAATACAATATATATAGCCGGTATTCATATGATGATATGAACACCGGCTATACGTTTTACATTTTCACAACAAAATCACTTGATTTGTTGGAAGAACCAGTTATATTTTTCTTATTTCTTTCTGTAACCGCATTTCGGACATACACCGTCTTCGTTCAGTGCTACGCCACAAAGCGGACAGCGTTCTACGCTCTTGTCCACCTTAAAATCGGCGGTTGCAGCATTGTCGCCACTTGTAAACGTGAGTTTAACAATATTCAGCTTGTCTTTTAGCAAGTCGTAAACAATCCTGATCATGCCTTCTACGGTCATCGTCTCTTTCGTTACGACCAAGCGGGAATCAGGATAGGCCGTGGCCAGCTCTGTCTTGAAAGCCTCGCCCTTCATCTTGTTTTGTGGATGTCCGTTTTTGATTCCTTGTTTCTCATATACACCAAGTATGGCAGGAAGCAGTGGGTCATCCTCGCGCAGAATCAAGGCATGGTCGAAGTTTTTCAATACACTCCATGCGGTTTTCTTAATTTCGTTACATGGATAAACCATGTTTACACCTTTTTCGATGCTGTCTTCCACTTCAATAGTCAATGTTCCTGTGTGACCGTGTAAATACTGTGCTTCGCCTTGGAAGCCATAGAATCGATGTGCATACTGCAAATCAAAAGTTGTGAAACTTCTCATAATGTTTTACTTTTTAGAATTTAACTTAGAATTATTGATTGTAATTTGTACTTGTATATCGTCGATGTTGGTTGTAGTAAAATGATTTTCCTTCAGATATTGCCTTATCATTTCAGTCAGTTTGTCGTCCATGTAGTCTACGATACGCTTTCCCTCGAACACGTGATGATGCCCTGTTGGTGTTATGTCGTAATACTTTTTTCCCAAGTCTGGATGAAAGACGAGTGACAGCAAATGAGCTTGACAAAAGGAATCGAGTATGCGATAAATTGTAGAAACCGTTATTGCGCTATCCTTTGCCTGCACATGGTTAATAATCTCCTCTACTGTAGCATGGCGCAGTTCCAGCATAGTCTCGTATAGGATTTTGCGTTGTAGCGTAACCTTCAGCCCGGCAGCCTTTATTCTATTATTTGTACTTTCCATATCTTAATTGTGTAATGCAAAAATAATAATAATAAATTGCAAATGCGAATTATTATCAATAAATAAACGTAAAAAATGTTTTTAAACTAAAAAAACAGCTTGTTGCTGGTTTGGTGGACAATAACTAAAGCGCAATTTTCGATGTATCCATCAAATCCATGATAGTGTGCATCACAAGGAATAAGCAATATCTTTATTTAGAAAAAGAGGAAAATGTATCTGACATTGACTGATTTTTTGATGTGCTAAGGCTTGAACGACGCTTAAAATAAAAATAATAAAACAGGCAAACAAGGTCAATTCTGCTAATACGTCGTTGTTATCCTTTGTCAATCGGAATAAAATAAGTATATTTGAAACAAATTATAGACAACATAAACTAATCATTCTATTCACAATGCAAGATTTTATTTATTATGCTCCTACCGAGGTTGTGTTCGGTAAGGAAGCTGAAAGTAAGGTGGCAGAATTGGTCACCAAGTATGGCGGAAAGAAAGTATTGGTACACTATGGCGGCAAGAGCGCTAAGGCTTCGGGGCTGCTTGATGCCATCTGCAAATATCTCAAAGACGGAGGGGTGGACTTTGTTGAACTTGGAGGAGTGGTGCCTAATCCGCGTCTCGGACTCGTGAAAGAGGGCATCGAACTCGTGAGGCAAGAGCATATAGACTTTATTCTCGCTGTCGGTGGCGGCAGTGTGATCGACTCCGGCAAGGCCATCGCGCTCGGCGCAAACTATGATGGCGACGTGTGGGACTTCTACGAAGGTGTTGCACAACCCAAATGCTGTCTTCCGATAGCTTCTGTTCTCACCCTGCCCGCAGCCGGAAGTGAGATGAGTGATGCCACCGTTATCACTAAGGAAGATGGTGAAATCAAGCGCGGTTATTCCAATCCGCTGACACGTCCTAAGTTTGCCATTATGAATCCCGAACGCACTTATACGCTCCCCGCCTATCAGACGGCAGCCGGTGTAACGGATATGATGATGCATACGATGGAACGATTCTTCTCTCACGACAACGATATGACGCTCACGGACAACCTTGCCATCAGTTTGTTGCGCACGATGAAAGAGAGTGTTCACTATGTGTTGAAGAATCCAAACGACTATCAGCATCGGGCACAGATTATGTGGGGCGGCAGCGTGGCCCACAACGGACTCACCGGTTGTGGTATTCTCGGCGATTGGGCAACCCATCAGATAGAACACGAACTCAGTGCGATGTTTGGTGTTACGCATGGTGCCGGTTTGGCTGCTGTATGGCCAAGTTGGGCCCGTTACGTGATGAAGGAAAACATTCAGCGGTTTGTTCAGTTTGCCGTAGAGGTGTGGGATGTGCCCAACGACTATACCAACCCTGAGGCGACAGCCCTGCGAGGTATTGAGGAAATTGAGAAATTCTACCATTCCATCGGTATGCCCACGTCGATACAGGAACTCATCGGTCGCAAGGCCACAGAGGAGGAAATTCGGGAAATGGCGCGCAAATGCACGCGTGACCACACCATTACGCACGGTCACTTCAAGGTTTTGAAGGCCAAAGACATTGAGGAAATCTATCGTATGGCACAATAGCCCGACGGCTGGTGGGGCTTTGGAGGTCGGGCAGACTGGTTGCACAGGTCTGCTCTTGTCCGGAAGGGCGAGCAAGTGAGGGTCTATCCCCAAGCGGTACGACATCTCAACGCCGTCGCCGGAAACCTCCATGGCCTTGCCACTACGACTTTTGTGGCAACAAAAAATAGCATCATGAAACAGCCTATGTGCAATCTTTTTCATATCTTTGCATCAAAAAGATACGAATGGTAGAAGATTTTGACATCAGAGACGAGCAAATATCCCCCATTGAGAGGGAATTTGAGAATGCGCTCCGTCCTCTCCACTTCGAAGACTTCAACGGTCAGCAGAAGGTGGTGAAGAATCTGGAGATATTCGTCGAAGCTGCCAAATATCGTGGTGAGCCGCTTGATCACACCCTGCTCTACGGTCCTCCCGGATTGGGGAAGACCACGTTGAGTAACATCATTGCCAACGAATTGGGCGTGGGAATCAAGATAACGTCGGGGCCGGTGCTCGATAAGCCGGGCGATTTGGCCGGCATCCTGACTTCGCTCGAACCCAGCGACGTGCTGTTTATCGATGAGATCCATCGTCTCCAACCGGTTGTAGAAGAATACCTCTACTCGGCAATGGAGGATTATCGCATTGATATTATGATAGACAAGGGGCCATCGGCACGCAGCATACAGATAGACCTCAACCCCTTTACCCTTATCGGAGCCACCACGCGAAGCGGTATGCTCACAGCTCCTTTGCGGGCACGATTCGGCATCAATATGCACTTGGAATACTACGATCCGGAAACCTTGAAACGCATCATCAAGCGTTCGGCACAGTTGCTGAAGGTGCCCATCGACGATGATGCTGCAGCGGAGATTTCGAGACGCAGTAGGGGAACACCTCGTGTTGCCAACGGGTTGTTGCGTCGTGTACGCGATTTTGCCCAAGTGAAGGGGAACGGCACCATCACCAACGATATTGCACAACTCTCATTACAATCGCTCAACATCGACCAATACGGGCTTGATGAAATCGACAATAAAATCCTATTGACCATTATTGATAAGTTTCACGGCGGTCCGGTGGGTGTTTCTACCATAGCCACTGCTATAGGCGAGGATTCCGGAACGGTGGAGGAGGTTTACGAGCCATTCCTCATCATGGAGGGCTTTATCAAGCGAACGCCACGTGGACGCATGGCTACACGGTTGGCTTACGACCACCTCGGACGCAATCCCTACAACGGAAACGTGATGCAGCAGGAACTGTTTTAGACGCCTCGCAATCGTCCTGAAATACAATATGTACGATAATGTAGCACCCAATGAGAATAAGGTCCGGTTTCCTGCAATCACACTAAAACACAATATGTACTCGTTCCGAAATATAGATAAAGACATTCCCGAACAACCTCCTATTTTTAAGGAAGAATGATGAGGACTTAATCGTCAAACAAGCTTACTATGCAACAACAAGCATCTCTTTCTACAGCTCTCTTTGTCGGCACATTTGACCCCTTTACGATTGGTCATGCCGACATCGTAAGACGGGCACTCCGGCTTATCGATAGGCTTGTTATCGGGGTTGGGGTTAATCCCGACAAGCACACGATGTTTTCTTCGGAGGAGCGTGTTGAAGCCATTCGAGAGCTTTATGCGGATGAGCCGAGAGTATCAGTAGAGGCATACAGTGATCTCGCTATAGATCTCGCCCGACGCACGGGAGCGCAATTCTTTGTACGTGGTGTGCGTTCGGTGAAGGATTTTGAGTATGAACGCGACCAAGCCGAATACAACAAGCGATTGGGAAACGTAGAAACTCTTTTGCTCTATGCTGACCCCACACTCACTGCAGTTTCTTCCAGCGCCTATCGGCAACTTGTTTATTTCCACAAAGACGCATCATGGATGCTGCCTCAAAAGCAATGAAAGACGGGAAATAGGCGCAGGAATGTGAGGCAGAATGGGACTGAAAAATAATATGTGAGGAGGAAAATGAGGTATAAAATCAATCATTTTGAGATACTCCATACATCAATATTGAAAAAGGACGAGGAGGAAAATGAGGTGTCAAAAACAGATAAAACATTTATCGATTTCCTCTCCGCGCCCGGCTATCAACTAATTATAAATATATGATTTCATATCAGGCAGATGGCGTTGAATTGCCAAAAATCAAGCATCGGGAAATCACCGCGTGGATCAAGGCAGTGGCCAAGACCTATGGGAGGCGTGTGGGAGACATCGGTTATATGTTTGTTGACGATGAAAAGATATTGGAAGTGAACAATCAATATCTTGGTCACGACTATTATACCGACATCATCACTTTTGACTATGACGAGGGAGACATGATCAGTGGCGACCTTGTGATCTCGCTTGATACCGTTCGAAGCAATGCCAAATTATTTGGAAAGAACTATGCCGACGAGCTGAACCGAGTCATTATTCATGGCGTTCTCCACCTCTGTGGCATCAACGACAAAGGTCCCGGCGAACGGGAGATTATGGAAGCTCATGAGGAAAAGGCGTTAGCGCTGCTGAAAGAAATGCGTGCCCAAGATTGAATCTTGGCGTCAGGGGTAAAAACAGATGCTGCGTGTTGAGGCTTTTCCGGGTACATCAATCCCTTTTTGTTTACCCCTTTCTACGCTATTCTTTACTTGTTTATTTCTTTCACGGCGCGCGTTACAATGATATTTCTTACTTATTCATTTCTTGCAGGGCACGCATGACGATGTGGTTTTGCTCATTCATCACCTGAAAATATTCGCTCATATCCCACAAATCGCGGGCTACAAGCGCCTTGAGCTGAGTTTTGAGATAGGGTAATGTCTCGCTGAGTTCGGTCTCATCCTGCGGCTTTATCTTTTGTTTTTTGCCCTCTGCGATAATCTCATCGACCACCGTTTGCGGTATTTCGAAGGTTGAAAGGAATTTATCGAACGTCGGATATTGCTTTTTGAGTTGCTTGCGATGAACGTCCACATATTTCAAATTGCTGTTCATGATGATGCTTTTTGCGGCCAGCTGACGGTGCAACTTGGTGAACTGGGTGGTATCGAGCGGTACGAATACGTCGGGCATAATGCCACCTCCGCCATATACCGTGCGACGCCGGCGCAGCGTGGCATATCTCGTTGAGTCGTCCAAGTGTATGCTGTCGGCCGAATACAGTTCGCCATGCTTGTATCGGTCGTCCAATTCCATTTCGTATTCCCGCTTGTCTCCTTTCTTGTATGGCTTCTGGATGCAACGTCCGGAAGGCGTGAAATAATGGGCAACCGTGAGGCGCATCATGCTGCCGTCGGGGAATTCGACAGGCCGTTGCACCAATCCCTTGCCAAAACTGCGTCGTCCCACAACCGTGCCTCGGTCCTGATCCTGAATGGCGCCGGTAACAATCTCGGCGGCAGAAGCCGAGAACTCATTGATGAGCACCACAACTTTGCCCGTAAGCAGACTTCCGTTGCCTTTGGCGTGATATTCGTGCCGGCGCACTTTGCGGCCCTCCGTGTAAACGATAAGGTCGTTTTTCTGTAGAAATTCGTTGGCAATGTCCACTGCGGCCTGTAGATATCCACCGCCGTTCTCTTGCAGGTCGAGTATCAAGTCGGTCATACCCTTGCTCTGAAGTTCCTTAACACAAGTCATGAACTCTTTGTAGGTGGTGGCTCCGAAACTTCCAATCCGGATATAGCCGATGCCGGGTCGAATCATGTAATAACCATCAATGGTTTTCACGGGAATCTTATCGCGTGTCACCGTAAATATCAATTCATCCTTGATGCCACGCCGCACTATGCCCAGTTTCACCTTTGTACCTTTCTTTCCACGCAGTCGTTTCATAATCTCCTCACGTGGCATCTTCACGCCGGCAATGGCAGAATCGTTCACCGTTACAATTCGGTCTCCGGCCAAAATACCCACTTTCTCGGAGGGACCATTGACAATAGTCTGAATCACCAGCAGGGTGTCGGCCTGTATGTTGAACTGCACTCCAATGCCTTCAAACGATCCATTGAGCGATTCGCTCATGGCCTTGGTCTCCTTTACTGTTGTATAGGAGGAATGGGGATCCATTTTCTCCAACATTCCGCGTATGCCGTCTTCTACCAGTTTCTGCTCGTCTACAGAATCTACGTATAGATTAGTGATGGCCATTTCGGCTATTTGAAGCTTTCGGAGCGGTGAATCCGAGCCAAAATTAAGACGAAATTGCGCGTGTAAAGGTAAGAAAGTAAAGAGACAAAGGGGTAAAAAGCAGATTACCTTATGGAGTTTTGTTGTCATTTTGGTACTTTTGATTTACTGTTTATATCGGCTAAACCCCAACATAATATTACAGTATTGTGGAGTATTTCCTGTTGTTTAGTCTTCTTGCTCGTCCAAGTTTGCGATGTCTTCCTCTATCACCAGATTGTCGATGATGAATCTCTGACGTTCCATCGTATTCTTGCCCATATAGTATTCCAAGAGCTTCTGCACTTGGTCGTTCTTGTGAAGCGTCACCTGTTCCAATCGCATATCCGGACCGATGAAGTGGGCAAATTCGTCGGGAGAGATTTCGCCCAATCCTTTAAAACGAGTGATTTCCGGATCTGGTCCCAATGACGAAATCGCTTCGATTCGTTCTTCCTCAGTATAGCAGTATCGCGTAATGAAGTCGCTCTTCTTCTCTCCTTTTGCCAAAAGAGCATCAGCCTCGGCGAGTACCTTCTTACTCTTAATTTTGTTACGACGGTTTCGAACACGGAAAAGAGGAGTTTGGAGCACATAAACGTGCCCCTTCTTGACAAGTTCCGGATAGAATTGGAGGAAAAATGTGATGATCAGCAAACGTATGTGCATGCCGTCTACATCGGCATCGGTAGCCACAATCACCTTGTTATAACGCAAATTGTCGAGCCCGTCTTCTATATCCAAGGCCGCTTGAAGCAGATTAAACTCCTCGTTCTCATAGACCACCTTCTTGGTCAGACCAAAAGAGTTGAGCGGTTTGCCACGCAGCGAGAACACGGCTTGCGTATTCACGTCGCGGCTTTTGGTGATGCTGCCGCTGGCCGAGTCGCCCTCAGTAATAAAGATAGAGGTTTCTTCCTTGCGTTCGTTTTTGGCATCTGAGAAATGGATGCGGCAGTCGCGGAGCTTTCGATTGTTCAAACTGGCTTTCTTGGCACGCTCACGGGCAAGTTTTGTCACACCTGCCATCGCCTTTCGTTCGCGTTCGCTCTCCTTTATCTTGTTCTCTAAAATGTCGGCCACGTCTTCCTTGTGGATATGCAGAAAGTTGTCCACCTCGCGTTTGAGGAAGTCGCCCACATACTTGTTGATGGTGTCGCCACCCGGTGCCATGAGCGTTGAGCCCAATTTAATCTTAGTCTGACTTTCAAACACCGGCTCCTCCACGTTGATGGCTATGGCTGCCACGATGCCGTTTCTAATGTCGGTATATTCGTAGTTTTTATCAAAAAACTCCTTGATAGTCCTCGCAATGTGCTCCTTGAAAGCACTTTGGTGTGTTCCGCCTTGTGTGGTGTGCTGTCCGTTCACGAAGCTATGATACTCCTCACCGTACTGATTGGTATGGGTGAATGCAATCTCAATGTCTTCGCCTTTCACGTGCACGATTGGGTAAAGGCCGTCCACCGTCATGTTGTCGTTGAGCAGATCCTCTAATCCGTTGCGGCTCTTGATGCGCCGGCCGTTATACATAATGGTCAGTCCGGAGTTCAGATAAGTATAGTTGCGAAGCATTGTTTCCACGATTTCATCGCGAAACTTATAGTTCTTAAACAACGTGTCGTCGGGCTCAAAAATTATATAGGTGCCGTTTTCATCTTTTGACTTGGAGGTATTGTCATTCAGGAGCTGCCCTCTGGCAAACTCCAATTCCCTCACTTTTCCATCCCGAAAACTTTTCACTTGGAAATGGGCACTCAGCGCATTCACCGCTTTCACACCTACCCCATTGAGTCCAACACTTTTCTTGAAAGCCTTTGAGTCGTATTTGCCCCCGGTGTTGAGCACCGAAACTGCCTCTATCAGTTTTCCCTGAGGGATGCCGCGTCCGTAATCTCTCACGCTGACGCGCAGGTTTTCATCAATGTCTACCTCTATGCGGTCGCCCGACTGCATCTTGAATTCGTCGATGGAATTGTCGATGACCTCTTTAAGCAGCACGTAGATTCCGTCTTCCGGCAGTTTGCCGTCGCCCAGTCGTCCGATATACATACCGGGTCGGGTCCTGACGTGTTCCATGTCGCTCAGGTGCCTGATGTTTTCGTCTGTATATGCAGGCGTTTGGTTATTGGCGTCGGTTGTTGCAGATTTATAATTCATAATTCACAATGCATAATTCATAATTGGGCTGCGCGGGGGAGTGATAATTCATAATTCACAATTCATAATTCATAATTGACCATACGGGGTGATAATTCACAATTCATAATTCATAATTCATAATTGGCCGTGCGGAAGTGAAATTCATAATTATTCGCAAGCTCATCAACTCGTCATAATTCATAATTAGGCTGCGCAGAGTAATTCATAATTTACAATGATTCGCAGGCTCATCAACTCGTCATAATTCATAATTGGCCGTGCGGAACGAAGTTATTCTTCACTCATCCCTCTTCATTCTTCACTTTCCAATATTCTTCACTCTTAACTCTTCATTCTTATCTTTACACAAGTGACTTTCGGTAGCAACGGCGTCTCTTGTGGATTTCTTTTTCAAACATACTCCATTGTCCTTGCACGCCGGCATTGTTTTCCATCTCCACCTGAGACTCTCCCCATTTGAACCCATGTTTGATATAGCGTGGGATGAGGTCCGTGAATATGAGCGCGTTGGCACCTTTTGATCGATATTCGGGGAGCACGCCGATGAGCAACAGGTCTACTCCTTCGGTCTTGTGAAATTTAATGGCTTTCAGTATATGCCACCATCCGAAGGGGAACAGCCGTCCACGTCGACATTTCTGCAGGGCTTTGGAGAGCGAGGGAATAGTAATACCAATGCCCACAATCATATCGTCCTTGTTACTGTCCACGATAACCGTCACCAAATCGAAGTCTACAGCCGGCAGAAACATCTTGACATATTGGTCAATCTGACGGTCGGTCAGCGACACAAAACCATACAAATCTATATAGGTCTTGTTGATAATCTCAAAGAGTTTATGGGCATACCCTTCCCTGATGTCCTTGGGGGTTACCTTCTTCACGTGAAGATTATATCTCTTTTGTATCATATCAGACAGCTTCACGAGCTTTTCCGGCACCTTTTCCGGCACAGGGAGGAAATACTCCACATAGTCGTTGTCTTTCTCCCAGTTACCGAGTTTCTCCATGTGCTGGGGATAATACTCGTAATTGTAAAGCGTGGCCATGGTGCTAAGCCTGTCGAATCCAAACGTGAGCATTCCCTCACAATCCATATCAGAGAAACCTAATGGTCCCACGATATCGGTCATGCCTTTGCTCCTGCCATAGTCGCTCACTGCATCGAGCAAGGCACGGCTCACCTCCAAGTCGTCTATAAACTCGATCCAGCCGAAGCGTACGTCTTTGGAGTTCCAGCGTTCGTTGGCCCGGTGATTGATAATGGCAGCCACGCGCCCCACCATTTTCCCATCTTTATAGGCCATGTAATACTCTGCTTCGCAAAAATCAAACGCTGCATTCTTATCCTTGCTTAGCGTGTTGAATTCGTCACTGTATAATGAGGGAACGTCATAAGGATTTCCCTTGTAATGATCGTAATGGAATTCGATGAAGGCTTTAAGATCCTTTTTGTTCTGTACCTTCTTTATTTCTACCGACATGAATGTGCTAATGAATTGATGTATAATGTTTTTAGATATGCAAAAGTAACAAAATTAAAGCATAAGGCAAAGGGAATGAGCGCAAAATTTGTCTAATACGGAAGGGGTAGGAAACAAATAAGTGAAAATGCAACTCTCTACGACCATTCCGGCTGTTCGATCGCTCCTATTGCCATCACTGCCTCGTGCTTTGTTTCGTTTGCCGAGTAGCAATCTGCTAATGTCGGAAATGCCAGCTAAGCCCGAACGCAGGCTTTGAAGAATTATAAAAGGTAAATGATATGAACAAACATTCCTCTCAAATTTGCGTATTTATAAATTAGTTTGCCTTCGTCCGAAATACGCGAAAAATACGATGTTTTGCAAATGTCTGACAGTCAGCGTTTCTTAAAAACACGGTGCTTGTTCTCCTATTTTGCCGCCTGCGATTGAATATCTAACGGCAAGATGACAAGGGCGTAATCGCAGTGCGATTGAGGCCCTTCCGCGCAGTCGATAAGGCCTAACCATGCTATGAGAAAGGCTCAATCGCAGCACGCTCACGATTTTGGGGAATGCTCAACTTGGTTTTGATGAAAAAACATAGCCCTTTTTGCGCTGGATGACTCGAAAATAATGCGTGAAAAACGGTAATAAAATTTTACTGTTACAGAGAGGGCCCATGCGTAAATCAAGAAACA
>CALKIW010000054.1 GCA_937995875.1 uncultured Bacteroidales bacterium
GTTCATTATTTTGGTGGATTGCCACTCATCAGTACAACTCCGGACGTAGGACCGGGGTATGACATCGCAGGGCAAGGCGTGGCCGACGAGGCACCTCTCCGCTATGCCATCTACCAAGCCATAGACGGTTTTCGCAACCGCAACAACTACGACGAGCCACTCGCCCATCCACTGCCCAAGCTCTATCATGAACGCAAGGACGACAGTGAGAAAGTGAGATTTTCGATTCCAAAGAAGCACGATAAAGCTAACAAGGAGCGTCAGAAAAAAGACTAATCGTACGGCACGATGAAAAAGAAATATCAGAACGGCTTTTTCATATTCGGATTGTTGGTGCTCATCATCATGGTCACCCAACTCGATTTTGCACAGGTGTGGCAGGGGTTACAACACGCCGGCTATTGGTTTTTTGCCGTTGTCGCCTTGTGGGCCTTTCTGTATATATTCAATACTGCCGCCTGGTATCTCATCATCAAGGGTGTGTGCAGTGAGCCGATAGCAGATGGAGTACCGACAAAGAAAATTCCGTTTGGATGGCTTTATAAAATCACCGTTTCCGGATTTGCCCTCAACTACGCCACACCGGGTGGTCTGATGGGTGGGGAGCCATATAGGGTGATGGAATTGGCACCCAAAATCGGAACGGAAAGGGCATCTTCTTCAGTTATTCTCTATGCCATGACCCACATTTTCAGCCATTTCTGGTTTTGGCTCATATCCGCCATTCTTTTTGTTTTCATCCATCCTGTAAACTTTGTCTTAGGCGTTATGCTGACCGCCACGATAGGTTTCAGCATTCTCAGCATTTGGTTTTTCATTGCCGGGTATCGCAAGGGACTGGCCAATCGCATGATGAACATTCTGCGACACATACCTTTTGTTAAAAAGTGGGCACGTCCTTTTGTGGACAAACATCGTGAGCAATTAAATACGATTGACCATCAGATAGCAGCACTGCACCAGCAAAATCCGCATAATTTTATTGGTGCCGTGCTGTTCGAAATCATGTGTCGCGTGTGCTCCGCATTGGAGATTTTCTTCATTCTGCTGGTCATCATGCCCAGTGTAAATTATCTTAATTGTATTTTTGTGCTGGCATTTACCTCGCTCTTTGCCAACCTGTTGTTCTTTATGCCCCTGCAGTTGGGAGGGCGAGAGGGAGGTTTCCTGATGTCTACCACCACATTGGGTATCAGCGCCAGTGGAGGAATTTTTGTGGCCCTCATCGTTCGCGTTCGAGAGTTGATATGGACAGGAATCGGACTCCTGTTCATCAATATTGGAAAACGGAATTGAAAAGCAAGGTACATCCCCATAGAATCCCAATGTTTAAAAAGGACTTACACAACGATTTTTAACCATCTTTTTCTGCCATATTTGCAGCATTCTCGAATAAATTATGTAATTTTGTCATCCAATGAATACATCGGAACTGCAAAAAATAAAACAACGTTACAACATTGTTGGTAACTATGTCGGGCTCAATCGTGCGCTCGACGTTGCCATGCAGGTGGCTCCCACCGATCTCAGTGTCCTCATCATTGGGGAAAGTGGCGTCGGCAAGGAGATTATTCCGCGTGTAATTCATGACAACTCGCCACGCAGACGCGAAAAGTATTTTGCCATCAACTGTGGCTCCATTCCCGAAGGAACTATTGACAGCGAGCTGTTTGGCCACGAGAAAGGGGCTTTCACCGGAGCAATAGGCGAGAGCGAAGGGTACTTTGGGGTGGCCAATAAGGGAACTATTTTCCTTGATGAGGTTGGAGAGTTGCCCATTGCCACACAGGCGCGTCTGCTTAGAGTGTTGGAAACAGGCGAATATATCCGTGTGGGAGGACAGGAAATTCGCAAAACCGATGTGCGCATTGTAGCCGCCACCAACATCAATATGCGTAAAGCAATATCAGAAGGCAGATTTCGCGAAGACCTGTATTATCGGCTCAACACCATCCCAATACAAATGCCTCCGCTGCGCGATCGTGGCAACGACATCGTTCTGCTATTCCGCCTTTTTGCCATGCAAATGGCAGAAAAATATCGCATACCGAAGGTTACGCTCACCGAAGATGCCAAGAAAGTGCTCCTTAAATACAAATGGCCGGGCAACGTTAGACAGTTGAAAAACATTACCGAGCAGATGTCCGTCCTCAGCGAGACGAGGGAATTAGACGCAGAACACCTCAAGCACTACATTCCTGTCGATCCCGAAAGCACCCAGTTGGCCACAATCAATCGGCCCGGACGTCACTCCTATGAGAGCGAGCGAGAAATACTCTACAAAATTCTGTATGAACTTAGGGGCAACGTCTCTGACTTGAGACGCGATTTAAACAATTTGCGAGAGCAGTTGAACGACACGCACAAGCTGAACGAGACCATCGCCTATCAAAACAACAAGTTTATAGAGGCCGAAGCCACCCAACTGCCTACACAAACCAATGAGCCACATCCCATGGCAAACTTGGCACATCCTTCTGCCATAGAAGTAGAAGCAGAGGAAATTAAAAACGAGCCGGAAATTCTCAATTTGAATGACATTGGACGGAAGTTGGTGGAGAAGGCATTGGAAAGAAACGGAGGAAACAGGAAGAAAGCTGCTCAGGAGTTGGGTATTTCCGACCGCACACTTTACAGAAGAATCAAGCAATATGGTCTGGACAAGAAATAAAGCCTCTGCCTCATTTGCAAAAAAAACAGGCATCAAGAGGCACCGGATGTTTACGGTGCTATGTTGCTTATGCTTATCGTGCATATCTCTGTGGCTTATATCCTGCAAGGTGAGTTACAGTTTCAATGGAGCCAGCATCGACTACACCAAGACCAAGACCATACAAATAGCCGACTTCCCCATCCGAAGCAGTTACGTGTGGGGGCCAATGGCACCCTTGTTTAATAACCAGCTTAAAGACATATATGCCAACCATACACGTCTGACTCAAGTGAAACGTGATGGTGATTTGGTCATCGAGGGTGAAATTACACAATACTCTCAACGCAACAAATCCGTTTCCAGCGAAGGGTATTCGGCTCAAACCGAACTGTCGATGACAGTTAATGTACGCTTTACAAACAACATCAATCATAACGAAGACTTTGAGCGTTCATTCACGGCAACACAGACTTACGAAACAACACAGAGTCTGAGCAGCGTTCAGGAGGAACTTGTCACACAAATGTGCAAGGATCTTACCGAACAGATTTTCAATGCAACAGTAGCCAATTGGTAACCATAACTGAGGCTTGGACTATATAACGCAATGCCTCGCAACCAACAACTATCACACAACAATGGATATAGCAAATCTTATCAAACATCCGGAACAGCTTGACAGCGAGACCCTCTACGATCTCCGCAGTCTGTTGGCGCTATACCCATACTATCAGACTGCAAGACTGTTGCTCCTGCAAAATCTTTATCTTCTCCATGACCCCACGTTCAACGATGAACTGAAGCGTGCAGCGATATATATAACTGACCGAAAAGTTATTTTTAACTTGGTTGAAGCCGCGCACTACAGATTCAAGCTATCCGAAACATTTCAAAGCAAAGGAGAGCAGCTGAAAGCGGGAGGGAAAACCACAAAGAAACAAGACCGAACCATTTCTCTTATCGATAACTTCCTCGACTCTATTCCCGAAGACGACAAACCGGCGCCAAAAACCAAGCGTCGCCCCACGCCGGCCGATGCAGCTATAGACTATGTTTCATATCTGTTGGAAACAGAAAGTGAAGATAATGAGGAAAACAGTCTGACGCCACAGCTGAAAGGACAGGATTTGATAGATAATTTCATAAACAATGAAAGCAAAAAGATCAAATTAAAAGAAGAAGTTGAGTATGTTCCGGCACTTGAAGAAACAACGTCAGATGAGCAAAAAGAAAGCAATGAAGGCTATTTTACGGAGACATTAGCCAAAATATATATCAAACAAGGTCGATATGACAAAGCACTTGAAATAATTCAACGTATAAATTTGAATTATCCAAAAAAAAGTGCTTACTTTGCAGACCAAATACGTTTCTTGGAAAAATTGATATTAAATAATAAAAATAAATAAGTAAAGAATTATGTACACTTTTTTTGTAGTTCTCATCGTCCTGGTGTCGCTACTGATGATTCTCATCGTACTCATTCAGGAGTCCAAAGGGGGCGGTCTATCAAGCAACTTCTCTTCTTCAAATGCCATCATGGGCGTACGCAAGACCACCGACTTTGTGGAAAAAGCCACATGGGGACTTGCTGCCTTAATGGTTGTATTCAGTATCGTTTGCGCCTACACCGCTCCACAGGTATCTGCCGACCAGAGCGTGCTTGAAAGAACGGCAACAGAAACACAGACAACTAATCCAACAAATACTCAAGGATTTCAGGCTGCTCCAGCAGAAGGTGCCGCTAAACAGGATGCTCCAGCCGCTAAGGCTCCAAACAATGCGCCAAAAGCACCTACGGCTCCTGCAAAATAAATTGAAAAAAGTAAGAGATTTGTTTGGTTTAACCAAAATAATCTCTTATCTTTGCACTCGCTTAGAAACAAGCATTCTAACACGGTGGATGTAGTTCAGTTGGTTAGAGCGTCAGATTGTGGTTCTGAATGTCGTGGGTTCGAGTCCCACCCTCCACCCTCTCAAGAAACAAGCGGAAAGCCCGATAAACAAAGGCTTTCCGCTTTTATTTTATCCTATAAGCATGGATGGGATTGCAAGATACAGTTGAAAGACTCAGTAAACATCTCCAAATTACGAAAAGAACTACACGCTGCAACCCTTTTTATTTAAATTAAGGAGATTATTTAAATAAGGAGAACACGCTAATAAAGGGACATCAATATATATAAGCAGTTTGTCCCCACTCGTCCTCAGAATAAAGATTCAGCTGAACATTGCCACCACCGATTTCC
>CALKIW010000055.1 GCA_937995875.1 uncultured Bacteroidales bacterium
TGCTCAGGTGCTTATAAAAAACATTAAATTATAGTGTTGCGGAAATAAGGTAAATATAATAAGTAACCATGAAATCAATTAAAAGTGTATTGATATTAATGGCGCTGTGTTGTTGTACTTCTCTTATAGGGCAAGATTATCAGCAGACTCCCGAGGGACTTAAGGCGACCGTTAATTCTGTAGATGTGGAGTTACAATTCTACACTCCGTCAATTGTAAGAATTCTGAAATCTCCTGATGGCTGGAAGTATGTGAAAGAGAGCCTCTCGGTAATAGAGGCTCCTCAAAAAGTGAAACCTGCCATTACCAGGGAAGGTAATACTGTTAGACTGAAAAGTAGTGAAATGGAGGTTACTCTTAATTTGGAGTCGGGCATTGTGGCTTTCTTCAATACTAAAGGAGACCCTTTGCTTAGTGAGAAAGGAAAGCCGGAGTTTACTGATTTTGATGATGCCGGAAATAAAACATTCACAATCAAGCAATCGTTTATTTTAGATAAAGATGAGCCTCTTTATGGATTAGGGATTCTCCAGAATGGAAAAATGTCGCAACGCAATCAGACCAAGCACCTTGTACAGGGCAATGTGGAGGACGTGGTTCCATTCGTACAGTCTGTGAAAGGATACGGCCTTTTTTGGGATAATTATTCGCCAACCAATTTTGCTGATAAACCGGAAGGAACCTCTTTCCAGTCCGAAGTGGGAGATTGCATCGACTATTACTTTATGTATGGTGGAAATGCTGATGGTGTAGTTGCACAAATGCGTGCATTGACCGGACAGGTTCCCATGTTCCCCCTCTGGACTTACGGCTATTTCCAAAGCAAGGAACGCTATAAAAGTCAGGAAGAAACGGTGGGAGTGGTACGGAAATACCGTGAACTGGGTGTTCCTCTCGATGGAATCATTCAGGATTGGCAATACTGGGGACACAACTATTTGTGGAATGCCATGGACTTTAAGAACCCTTCGTTCAGCGATCCTAAAAAGATGATCGATGATGTGCATGGAATGAATGCGCATATGCTGATTTCTATCTGGTCCTCATTTGGACCGATGACCAAGCCTTACAGGGAACTGGACAAGAATGGCATGTTGTTTAACTTCTCCACATGGCCCCAATCGGGACTCGAAACTTGGCCGCCCAATATGGAATATCCTTCCGGAGTACGTGTATACGATGCCTATAACCCGAAAGCCCGTGATATTTATTGGAAATACCTGAATGAAGGTATCTTCAAATTAGGCATGGACGGCTGGTGGATGGATTCTACGGAACCCGACCACTTCGATTGGAAGCCGGAAGACTTTGATACAAAGACTTATCTGGGTTCGTTCCGCAAGGTGCGCAATGCTTATCCGCTGTTGACAGTGGGTGGAGTATATGATAATCAGCGTGCTGTAACTTCCGATAAACGCGTCTTTATTCTTACACGTTCCGTTTTTGCCGGGCAGCAACGTTACGGAGCCAATGTATGGTCGGGAGATATCGGCTCTTCCTGGGAGTCACTGCGTAATCAGATTCCGGCAGGCTTGAATTTTACTCTGACCGGAAATCCTAATTTCAATTCGGATATTGGTGGCTTCTTTGCCGGAAGCTATAATAGGGGCTGGAATGACGGAAGTGCACCCAAGAATCCGATGTATCAGGAACTGTATGTGCGTTGGTTGCAATTCGGTACGTTTACACCGATGATGCGTTCACATGGAGCTGATACACCGAGGGAGATTTATCAATTCGGAAAAAAAGGTGAACCGATATATGATGCTATTGAAAAAATGATTCATCTGCGCTATGCATTGTTGCCCTATATCTATTCCACTTCATGGGAAGTGACCGAACGGCAGTCGAGCTTTATGCGTGCGTTGGTGATGGACTTTGCGGCTGACAAGAAAGTATGGGATATAAAAGACCAATACATGTTCGGTAAATCCATTCTGGTAGCGCCGGTAGTTAATGCGCAATACACTCAGGAGAAGCTGGTAAAACTAAAAGAAAATGATGGCTGGGATAAGAATAATGTTAAGAAATTTGAGAATAAAGCTCCGGTAGACTTTATGCAGGCTAAGTCCGCAAAGGTATATTTGCCGGAAGGTGCTATCTGGTATGATTTCTGGACGAATGAAAAGTATGACGGCGGACAGGAAATAGAAAAGGAGACAACTATTGATGTCATTCCGTTGTATGTCAAGGCAGGTAGTATCATACCAATGGGACCTAAAGTGCAGTATGCAACAGAGAAACCATGGGATAATCTTGAATTGAAAGTATATGCCGGTGCCGATGGTTCTTTTGTTCTGTATGAAGATGAATTTGATAGTTATAATTATGAGTTGGGAGCATATACTGAAATCCCTATGACATGGAACAATGCTTCCCGCCAGTTGACCATTGGAGCACGGAAGGGGGCATACGAAGGAATGTTGAAAAACAGAAAGTTTACTGTTGTACTTCAAGATGGAAGCCGGAAGGTTGTTGACTACAATGGGAAAAGAGTGAGTGTGAAATTTTAGTGCTATTTGGAAATATAGATTTTAAATACCAGAAACAATGAAGAAACTTATTTTGCCCGGGTTGACGGCAGCTATGTTGTTTATGGCTTCTCCTCAGGAGTGCCTGAATGCCCAGACTCCGATTATACAGACCAAATTTACTGCCGACCCTGCGCCAATGGTGCATAAGGGTACAGTATACCTTTATACTACCCATGATGAAGACTATGCTCCCGAAGGAATGGCAGGCTTCCGCATGAAAGAATGGTTGCTTTACACCAGCACCGATATGGTGAACTGGACGGATCATGGAACCATAGCCGACTTGTATAACTTTAAATGGGCTGACCCTGCCGTATCAGGTTGGGGAGGATTTGAGAATGGTGCCTGGGCTCCTCAGTGCATCGAGCGTAATGGAAAGTTCTATTTGTATTGTCCCGTGCAGGGACGAGGCATCGGTGTGCTGGTTGCCGATAATCCCTTTGGCCCTTTTACCGACCCCCTTGGAAAACCCTTGATCGGTGCCGAGTATGACAGTATTGACCCGAGTGTATTGATAGACGATGATGGACAGGCGTATCTATATTGGGGAAATCCTAATCTCTGGTATGTGAAACTGAATGAAGATATGATATCTTGTGCGGGGGAAATCACGAAAGATAAATTAATCCGGAAGATAGAAAATCAGAAAGACCCTTATCATTTCCAGGAGGGTCCTTGGGCATACAAGAAGAATGGGCACTATTATATGGCTTATGCAAGTACATGCTGTCCGGAAGGTATCGGTTATGCAATGGGTTCTAGCCCGGTAGGCCCCTGGGAATTCAAGGGTTATATAATGAAACCTAACAGAAAGTCCTCCGGAAACCATCCGGGCATCATTGATTATAAAGGTAAATCTTATGTGTTCGGGTTTAACTACCGTTTGAACTTCATGATAACCGACAAGCATCATGAACGCCGTTCCATATGTGTGGCCGAGTTGGAGTATAATCCCGATGGCACAATCAAGGAACTGCCCTGGTGGGATGACGGTGTTGCAGTTGAGCCTGTCGGCACATTGAATCCTTATAAGCGGACTGAGGCGGAAACAATGGCTTGGAGTCAGGGACTTAAGACCGCCAAGGACGATGAAAGCGGGATGTATGTTACTTCCATTCATAACAGGGACTTCCTTCAAGTGAAAGCGGTTGACTTCGGCAAAGGGGCAAAGACATTTGAAGTCCGTGCAGCTACGATAACCAAAGGAAAGGTTGAAATCCGCTTGGATGACCTTGACGGTACATTGCTGGGGGTATGCGATATCAGTAATACCGGTGGCTGGAATACGTGGAAAACCTTTGTTACCGATGTGGAAAAGGTGGGTGGAGTTCACGATCTGTACCTCGTTTTTAGAGGAGGAGACGGAGAGATGTTCAACATGGACTATTGGAGATTCAAGTAGATGGCCGGGAAACCGCGTTAGAAATAAATCGTAAATAAATATATATCTGTATCATGAAAAAGATGATGTTGGCATGGCTGACTGTTGCTTCATTACTAATGGGGTGTTCCGGTTCGGAAATGCCGGTGAAGGGAACGTTTCGTAATCCGGTGGTTTATGCCGATATACCGGACATATCCATTACACGTGCGGGAGAATACTACTACATGATAAGTACCACCATGCACCTGATGCCCGGCGGGCCTGTTATGAGATCAAAAGATCTGGTAAATTGGGAAACTGTGAGTTATGTCTTCGATAAGTTGACTGATAACTCAAAGTATGATTTGATTGGTGGAACTGTTTATGGGCGCGGACAATGGGCATCGTCCATACGCTATCATAACGGTAAGTTCTATGTATTGTTCTCACCAAACGATGTACCCTACCGGTCGTATATATTCACGGCGGACGATCCTGCCGGAAAGTGGGAACTATTATCGAGAACACAGCATTTCCATGATGCTTCTTTGTTTTTTGATGATGACGGACGGGTATATGTATTCTATGGAACCGGTGAGCTGAAGGAATTGAAGAGTGACTTGTCGGATGTGAAGCCCGATGGAGTCAGTATGAAGATATTCGAGCGGGATGCTGACGAACAGGGACTACTGGAAGGAAGCCAGGTTGTGAAGCATAACGGCAAGTACTATTTGTTGATGATCTCCATGGACTGGAGCATCCCCGGTCGGGTGCGCAGGGAAGTATGTTACCGTGCTGACACGATTACAGGACCTTATGAGAAAAAGGTTATCCTGGAACATGATTTTGACGGTTACGGAGGAGTAGGCCAAGGTTGTATTATTGACTCGGAAGAAGGAGACTGGTATGGGGTTATTTTTCAGGACCGCGGAGGAATAGGCCGGGTGCCTACTCTGATGCCCTGCCGTTGGGTGGATGGATGGCCGATGCTGGGAGATGAAAACGGTCATGTACCCTTGACGATGGAAAAAGAGATATATTCGACTGAAAACACCAAAGGAATACTTGGAAGTGATGACTTCAGCGATGAGAAGCTTTCACTCTACTGGCAATGGAATCATAATCCGGTAGATGATAAGTGGTCTTTGACGGAACGTCCGGGTTATCTGCGATTGAAGACCAGCCGGGTGGTTGATAACCTGTATTTAGCTCCGAATACGATTACGCAACGTATGGAAGGGCCGAAGTGCAGTGCTACCATTTCTCTTGATGTTTCTCATATGAAGGATGGGGATGTAGCCGGATTCAGCGCATTCAACGGACATTCCGGGCTTTTGTCAGTGGTGAAGGAAGGGGATGCAAAGCGTCTGGTTATGTCTACCAATATCGTTAATTTTGATAGGACTCCCAATAAGGCAATAGCCAGTGTGGATATAGAAGAAAAAGAACAAGTCGAATTTAATCAGGATGTCATTTATCTGCGTATAGAAGGCGACTTCATGCCGAAACGCGATATTGCTACTTTCTATTATAGCCTGGATAATAAGGAATGGAAAAAGATAGGAACGGATTTCAAAATGCGCTTTGATTATACAAGACTCTTTATGGGAAGCAAGTTTGCTATCTTCAACTATGCAACAAAGTCGCTGGGAGGTTATGTCGACGTTGATTACTTTGACTATGAGAGAGCTAATGATAGAGTAACTATTAATAAATAATATCCTGATATTCATGAAACACTTTTTAGTTATAGCAGCGTTATTAATTTGCGGTGCAATAAAAGCGGAAGAGAAACAAATTACAAGTCCCGATGGGAAAATATTGGTAACTATCTCCGATAAAAATGGGCAACCTTCATATAGCATCAGCTATAATGGTACTCCTTTCATTCATTCTTCTCCTTTGGGGCTTGTGACTAATGTCGGTGATTTTTCCCGGGATATGTCTTTGGGACAGAATGTCCGGTCGAACAAAATTGACGAGACCTATACATTGCCTAATATAAAGCAGAGCAATGTGCACTATGTGGCTACAGAAGCTGTATACCAGTTTAGCCAGCAAGATAAGGTTATTTTTGATGTTATATTTCGCGTAAGTGACCGGGATGTTGCTTTCAGATATAAAATGTATCCTCATAAGAAGGCCTTGTCCTGCGTTGTGAAAGAGGAAATGACCGGTTTTGTGCTTCCTGAGGGGAGTACGACTTTCCTGTGTCCGCAGAGTAAACCTATGGGAGGATTTGCCCGCACTTCGCCCAGCTACGAAACTCCCTATAAAGCGGATGATTCCATGGGTAAAAATGGATGGGGTGAAGGATATACTTTCCCTTGTCTGTTCCGTAATGGTGACAAAGGATGGATACTTATTTCAGAAACGGGTGTGGATAGTAAATATTGCGGAAGCCGTTTGCTGGGACATGAAAATGGCCTGTATACAATCGGTTTTCCTCAAGAAGGTGAAATGAACGGAAACGGTACAACTGCACCCGGACTTGCATTGCCGGGAGAAACTCCCTGGCGGACGATTACTTTGGGCGAAACTTTAGCTCCGATTGTTGAAACAACGGTTTCTTTTGATGTAGTAAAGCCATTGTATGCAGCGTCCGGCAAATATGAGTACGGCAGAGGTTCCTGGAGTTGGATTATCGGTATGGATGGAAGCACGAAGTATGAAGAGCAGTTGCGCTACATTGATTTCTCGGCGGCAATGGGTTATCAGTCTGTATTGGTAGATGCATTGTGGGATACGCAGATTGGATATGATAAGATTGATCAGTTGGCTAAATATGGGGCGCAGAAAGGGGTAGGTCTCTATCTGTGGTATAACTCTAACGGATACTGGAATGATGCTCCACAATCACCCCGTGGCATTATGGACAATGCGATAGCCCGTCGTAAAGAAATGAAATGGATGCAAAGCATTGGAATACGTGGCATAAAGGTTGACTTCTTTGGTGGTGATAAGCAAGTTACCATGCAACTGTATGAAGATATTCTTGCTGATGCCAATGAATACGGGTTGCTGGTGATTTTCCACGGATGTACTTTGCCTCGCGGCTGGGAACGTATGTATCCTAACTATGCATCGAGTGAAGCAGTATTGGCGAGTGAAAACCTGCATTTCTCTCAGGGAAGTTGTGACGCTGAGGCATTCAATGCCTGCCTGCATCCGTTTATCCGTAATACGGTGGGTAGCATGGACTTTGGGGGCAGTGCACTGAATAAATATTATAACTCAGATAATGCTCCGCGCGGAAGCCGGCGTATGACTTCTGACGTGTTTGCTTTGGCTACTGCAGTATTGTTTCAAAGTCCGGTGCAACATTTTGCCTTGGCTCCGAATAACCTGACGGATGCTCCGGAATGGGCGATAGGCTTCATGAAAGAAGTTCCTACCACATGGGATGAAGTACGCTTTATTGATGGCTATCCCGGAAAATACGTAGTTATGGCTCGCAGGCATGGAGATAAATGGTATATTGCAGGGGTTAATGCCCAGAAAGAAACTGTAAAACTGAAGATTGCCTTGCCGATGTTTATGCCTGGCAATCAGGTACGGGTATTCAGTGATAATGAAGAATTGCAAGGAAATGTAAAACAAGTAAAGGTAAATAAGAAACAGGAGTTGCAATTGACAATGCCTTGCAATGGTGGAATATTAATTGTAGAATAATCAAACTAAAAAAGCAATATGGATAAAATGAAGTCTTTATTCTTCTCATCGCTATTGACGGTGGTGGCTACTTCGGGACTGGCACAGAACCCGATCATTCAGACAAATTATACGGCCGATCCGGCTCCGATGGTATATAATGATAAAGTATATCTTTATACTACCCATGATGAGGATAATTCCACCTGGTTTACGATGAACGACTGGCGATTGTATACCACGAGTGATATGGTGAACTGGACCGATCATGGGGCTGTTCTGTCATATACCGACTTCAGTTGGGCCAAAGGGGATGCCTGGGCTCCGCAATGTATCGAAAGAGGTGGAAAGTTCTATATGTATGTGCCTGTGATTTCGAGAATCAATAATAGGGGAGCTATTGGAGTGGCAGTGGCTGATAGTCCTTACGGTCCCTTCTATGATCCGCTTGGAAAGCCATTGGTTCAGAGTGAATGGGGAGATATTGACCCGACGGTTTTTATTGATGACGATGGACAAGCTTATATGTATTGGGGAAACCCGAATTTGTATTATGTGAAATTGAATGAAGATATGATTTCCTACAGCGGGGATATTGTACGTGTACCTTTGACTGCGGAATCGTTCGGAAAGCGTGAGGGTGACTCTCAGAGAGCTACTTTGTACGAGGAAGGTCCCTGGCTTTATAAACGGGATAAGAAATATTACCTATTCTGGCCGGGAGGTCCGCTACCCGAGCATATCGGATATTCTACCAGCGATAGCCCTACAGGACCGTGGAAATATGGCGGTACGGTAATGGCTGCCGGAGGCGGATCGTTTACAATCCATCCGGGAGTTATCGACTTCAGAGGCAAGACCTACTATTTTTATCATAACGGAAAGTTGCCCGGTGGTGGTGGTTTCAACCGTTCGGTATGTGTGGAAGAACTTAAATTCAACAAAGACGGCTCAATTCCTGAGGTGAAGATGACGGAAGGAATCACCAAGGGGCTTGTTACCTTGAATCCATATGTAAAGAATGAAGCGGAAACAATCGCTTTCTCCGAAGGTTTTAAATCTTTCAAGAACAATCAGGTGGGTGTCTTTGTAACAGCAATGAAGGATGGTAGTTATATCCGGGTTCGTGACGTGGACTTTGGAACAAACGGTGCAACGAAGTTCACTGCCAGACTCGGTACGACACACAATGACCCCGTGCGGCTTGAGGTGCGCCTGGGTGGTGTGGACGGAGAATTGGTGGGAACCATTAAAGTGCCCCGGACAGGTGGCAGTGATCGTTGGGATTTGCGGACCATTGATATCTCGAAAGTGACCGGAGTACATGATCTATGTTTTGTGGTGAAGGGAAGACCGTCTACCAACCTTATGTATTTCGATTATTGGATGTTCTCTAAATAAATCAGCACTATATACTATGAAAACAGTATGGAAGAAGTGGAATCTGGTTGGGTTAATTACAATGACTCTGTCTCTTTCCGTATTTTTACTAAATGCAGCATGTGTTTCGGACGAAAAGAAAAATGTAGTTCTTGAACTGGAACAGGGTACACTTTCATTGATACCGCTAAATCGGAATGCTGTTCGGGTACAGTTCACTCAATCAGGTTCAGTGCCTATGCAGGAACTTATCTATACGGAGAACTCTCCCGTTCCGGAGTATGAAGTTGCAGAAGATGATAAATCTCTGACTTTATCTCTGGAAGGGATTTCTGTGGAGTTTGATAAAGGCACGGAGGCGCTGACTTTTAAAGATGCGAATAAACGTATCATTCTTCAGGAAAAAGTCGGAGGGCGCTTTATGGCAGCTTCTTCTGTTCAGGGAGAAGCTACATTCCAGGTGGAACAACACTTTGTATCTCCGAAAGATGAGTATATATACGGTACTGGTCAATTTCAGGATGGTTATCTCAATATCAGAGGCTTGTCGAGGAGGTTGACACAGGTCAATACACAGATTTCCATACCTTTTATTCTGTCAAACAAAGGTTATGGACTGTTGTGGAATAACTATGGATTGACGGATTTCAATCCGGCAGATGAATCTATTGAGTTGACTCCTGCGAGTGCAAGCGGTGAGGCCGTTACTGTCAATACTACAGGTACGAGCGGGAATGTAAGAGAAACCCGGCAGACATACTCGTTCACAGCCTCGTTGGAAGTACCTCATTCCGGGCGTTATTCTTTGTTGTTGGATGTCGGACAACGGATGGCACGCAAGTACTATCTTGCTATCGATGGAGATAAGGTGTTTGATATCAATAATTTGTGGCTGCCTCCTACAACTTCTGCAATAGTGGAATTGAGTGCCGGAAAGCATGCCATAGAGGTGCAGGGTGAGCGTAATGATAAGCCTGTACTATATTGGCATCCTGTTTCCGAAGAAACCGTTTTTCGTTCACCGGTTGCCCAAACATTGGATTATACTGTTTTCGCCGGTAATGGAGATGAAGTTATTGCCAGTTACCGCGAGTTGACCGGACCTTCTCCCATGATGCCTTTATGGAGTTTGGGATATATACATTGCCGGGAACGGTACAATACTCAGGCGGAGTTATTGGAGAATGCCCGTGAGTTCAGGCAACGGAAGTTACCTATAGATATGATTGTTCAAGATTGGCAATATTGGGGGAAACATGGTTGGAATGCGATGCGGTTTGATGAAGACAGGTATCCTGATCCGGGGAAAATGCTTCAGGAGCTTCATGATATGGATATACGCCTGATGATTTCCGTCTGGTCTAAAATAGATACCCAGTCTGAAATAGGAAAGCAGGCAACAGAAAACGGATATTATATTCCGGGCAGTGACTGGATTGATTTCTTCAATGCTGATGCTGCGGCTTTTTACTGGCAGAACTTCCGTAACGGACTATTGAAATATGGCATCGATGCTTGGTGGCAGGATGCTACTGAGCCTGAAAATGACGACCTCCAGAACCGGCGTATAAATAACGGGCAGACACCGGGAGAGGTTTACCGGAATGTTTATCCGATGTATGTCAGTAAGACGATTTATGAAGGTTTGCGCAAAGATGATCCTGACCGGAGGGCTATGATATTTACCCGTAGCGGCTTTTCCGGAATGCAGCGTTATGCGGCGGCCACATGGTCGGGAGACGTGGGACATGACTGGGAAACTCTGCGTCGGCAAATAGCCGGAGGGCTGGGACAAATGGCAACAGGTCTGCCTTGGTGGACGTATGATGCCGGTGGTTTCTTCCGTCCGGGCAATCAATATACCAATACGGGGTATCATGAACAGTTTATCCGTTGGTTGCAGGCAGGAACATTTTTTCCATTAATGCGTGTACATGGTTACATGAGTAATACCGAACCATGGAGATATGGAGAGAAAGTTGAGCGTATCGTTGCCCGTTATTTAGATTTGCGTTACAGACTTCTTCCCTATATTTATTCTCAAAATGCTGCGATTTCCTTTAAAGGTTCTACTTTAATGCGTCCGTTAGTAATGGATTTTCCGGAAGACTCCCGTGCATTGGAGCAAAAACATCAGTTTATGTTCGGACCTTCTGTTTTAGTCGCCCCGGTTGTGGAAGGTGGTATTAACCGGATGAAAGTGTACCTTCCTGAATGTCCGGCAGGTTGGATAGACTTCTGGAATGGTGCATCTTATAAAGGTGGACAAATGGTGGATGTGGATGTTGACCTTGAGAAAATACCTTTATTTGTGAAAGCCGGTTCTATATTACCACTGGGCCCTACGAAACAATCTACTTCTGAAGATACAGAAGAACCGTGGGAAATCCGTATTTATCCGGGTGCTAATGGTACTTATTCTGTTTATGAAGATGAAGGGAATAACTATAATTATGAAAAGGGCCAGTTCTGCACATTTGACTTAAATTGGAATGATACGGACAGAACTTTGACTATCAGTGACAGGAAGGGAAAATTCACTGGAATGAAAAAGAAAATAACCTTTAATGTCATAATGGTATCGCCACAATCCGGTACCGGAGTTTATCAGTCAACACCGGATAGAACTGTCACGTATTTAGGGAAATCTATGGTAGTTTCGTTATAATGGTTTTAATCAATTAAGAATGAATTTTAGAGTACCCGTTGGCGGAATTAAATAAGCGCATATTTAAGTCTGTCAATAGGTTTGTTGTTAATGTGGTTTATATATTGAAGGATTGTAAATGCACTTATTTTCCCTAGTATTCTGGTAAACAATCCTACTGTATCTTTAGCATAATTTCTCACTATCATGAACTGATCGCATAGTTGTGAGAAATCCGTTTCGATTCTTTTCCTGGCTTTAGCAAATGGGATGAATGTAGGACTCCAGTCCTTTTGGTTCAGTCTATATGGAACTTCAAGTCTTATATTTGCAGTCTCAAACAAATCCAGTTGCACATTCTTACTAATATATCCTCTATCTCCGAGAATGCTGCAGTCATGATATTCATATTTGATATTTTTAAGATAATTGATATCGTGAACACTTGCTTTTGTCAGGTCAAAGGAATGGATAACTCCACTTAAACCGCAAATAGCGTGTAATTTATATCCATAGTAATAATTCTTCTGAGATGCACAATATCCGAATGATGGAGCTTTACTATAATCGTTTCTGCCCATTTTACAACGTTTCCCTCTAGCTACCCGGCATACCTCTATAGGTTTTGAATCAATACAGAAATATTCTTCACCACCATCTATCTTCTCAGCTATTCTTTTACGGATAGTGTCGCATAAGGTTGATGTAGTTTTACGCCTGTCATTATACTGGCGTCTTGAAATCAGATTGGGCATTTTATCCTTATACTCAGAAAGTCTAATGAAAAGATTACTTTCACTATCTATACCCATGGCTTCGGATGTAAGGTTCAAAGCTATAACTTCTATATCTGAAAACTTGGGAACAACACCTGGACGAGGAATATTTCCCTTCTCATTTATGAGGTTATCGCCAAATTGCTTGCAAATCTTAAGAATTTTACTGAATATTGTATATAAGTTGTGCATATATTGATGATATATTAAAGGTTTGACCATCTCTAATATACTATAAATCAATAATATGCACAACTTTTTAAACATCAATATATTATCTTTTTAATTCCGCCAACGGGTATGATATGCTTCAATTGTTTTATGGCATTGTACGAATACGCCAAAGGAAATCGAATTAGTTTCTCATGGTCAACTAAAAAAAGATGGAATCACATGGTTTGTTGGAATTGCAAACAATCTTTTAGCCAAAATCAGTAAACACAGATGGTGAACAGCATATTTTTTACGCAAAAATGGAGATTTATCGGCTGTGGATGAATCTTTTAGAATCCTATGCCACGATTTTACATAGATTATAAGTACCTTTGCAGCAGTATTTAATCTTTAAAAGTAATTACTATGGCATCAAATATCTTTGGACGATACATTTGGCTCATTGATACCCTCAGGCGACACAAACGCTTGACTTTTGAGGAGATCAATAATCTTTGGATAGAAAGCTGTTTGAGTTATGGCGAAGGAGATGAACTCCCATTGAGAACATTCCATAATTACCGCAAGGCAATCAAGGATATCTTTGATGTCTATATAGAGTGTGATGTCAAAGGTGGTTATAAATACTATATCGATGAACCGGAAAGATTGGAGGGAGATAGCCTTCGGAGTTGGCTAATCGACTCATACGCTACGCTCAATCAAATACAAGCCGATAAAAAATTAGAAGGACGTATCATTTTTGAAAATGTTCCATCTGGCAACATCTGGCTGACTACATTCGCTCAGGCTATGCGTAATGGATATGTGGTTGAAATCACTCATCAAGGATTCGGAAAGGATTACTAAAATAAATTCGAGATTGAACCATACTATCTTCGCATATTCAAGCAGAGATGGTATGTTATAGGTCGAAATCCATATTATGTCTGGAAGAAAACAGAAGCAGAAAAAAGAGGAAAGACTTACGACAGACCTATATATCGAGTATATGGATTAGATAGAATATCTAACGTAACCTTATTTCCGCAACACTATAATTTAATGTTTTTTATAAGCACCTGAGCAACA
>CALKIW010000056.1 GCA_937995875.1 uncultured Bacteroidales bacterium
TGCACTTAGAGAGTATGCTCAAACGGCTTGAAATCTAAATCCGAAACTTGAGTAAAAATTATGAAGTATTTGTTTTTTCTTGGTGCAATCGCAGTACTCGCAGTACTTGTATTCAATTCTTGTAAGACGCGTTCGAAAGGCATACCGATGCACCAGCTTTTAGAAGATGATATGCTGGGCGGCAAGCGTATCATTGTGGCAACCCGGATGAAAGGCACAGAGGTGAGCGCTGCAATAGATGATTTTATTGAGCTCAGTGCCAAAAACGGAAACATTATTGACAGACCGGTTGTAAGAAAGCAAGAGAACGGCGCATTCTTTATCTGTCTGCCCGACTCAACCACATACGACCAATTCTGTTATTGGGTTAACTATCTGGTTTATTCAAATGCGGATAAGCGCTATAACAATAATATAACAGGATGGTATGAAGTGGCTTCCGGAGCTAAAGGGGTATGGGAAGCCTTTGCCGGCCAGCGGTTGATGGTTTATGTTCCGGAAACAGATACAGAATACGACAACGTGTATCTCACTACGCAAAGCAATGCCTGCTATAAGCAGGAGTTTGCACGCAGAGCATGCTTAATTCAGCAAAGTAATATCCACAGGGATTATTCGGACATTCCAACAGAAAACGAAGACGCTGCTGATTAAAGCCATATAATACAGATTCAGCCCGCTGCATACAAGCGGAGCCTTACCGGCGAATATCGAGGTATACGCTGCAAAGCCCGGATAGCAGAGCGCACATGATGTGCCGCTTTGCCGGGCTCGGCGTATATGGGTATGAAGCAGCATGGAAAACAGGGTGCGAGGCAGCACGGAAAACAGGGTGCGAGGCAGCACGGAAAGCCTGTTTTATGTTTTTTTATGAATACAAAAGTATGCAGCCGGGAATAATTTCGTATCTTTGCAGCCTCGGACAATCGAGTGTTTTGTAGAATCTTTGCCTGCAATGTTTTGTTTCGCTGCCATCCGGCGACTCCTTTCATCGTAAAAATCGATTTCAAAATCATCTTCCTTGTTTGATAAACAGGTCGCGAAAGTGTATGTACACGGTATCGTGACACATTCGCAGTAATATCCGTGCGGGCAATGCGTCCCGGCTTCTCCCTCGTATCTTATTTGCGATATTCGCGCCACCTGTGCTGCTGCATGGTATATGCAGCCGATGAATTAAAATCATAAAATAAAGAATGACATTTAAAGAATTGAATATCTCGGAGCCGATACTGAAGGCTCTGGCTGAAAAAAAATACGAAAAGCCAACCCCAATACAAGAACAGGCTATACCTGTAGCGCTCAACGGCCGCGACTTACTGGGCATCGCCCAGACAGGAACAGGCAAAACAGCCGCTTTTGCCATCCCCATCATCCAACAACTTAACTTATCGTACAACAAGAAACAACGCCGCGAAATAAAGGCATTGGTGCTTACACCAACCCGCGAGCTGGCCATACAGATAGAAGAGTGTTTCTGCGATTACTCCAAGTTTACCCCCGTGCGCTGTACAGCAATCTTCGGCGGTGTAAACCAGCGCCCGCAGGTAGAGCGGCTTAAAAGTGGCATCGACGTGCTGATAGCTACGCCGGGACGCCTGCTCGACTTGATAGCACAAGGATTTATCACGCTTGCCGGCATCCGCCATTTCGTGCTGGACGAGGCCGACCGCATGCTCGACATGGGATTCGTGCACGACATCAAGCGGATTCTGCCGATGTTGCCCACGCAGCGCCAGACGCTGTTTTTCTCGGCCACCATGCCACAGGCCATAGCCAATCTTTCGAAAGCCATGCTCCGCAATCCTTCGAGGGTAGAGGTAGCACCGGTATCGTCGGTGGTCGACACCATCAAGCAACAGTTGTTTTATGTAGAAAAGCCCGAGAAGACAGCCCTCTTGGTGTCGCTGCTGAAGAAGCAGGAAGACAAGTCGGTACTGGTATTCTCGCGCACCAAGCACGGTGCCGACCGCATCGCGCGCACGCTCAACAAGAAAGGCATAGGCTGCGAGGCCATACACGGCAACAAGGCGCAGAACGCACGCCAGCGCGCGCTTACCAACTTTAAGTCGGGGCGCACGCGTGTCATCGTGGCTACCGACATCGCAGCCCGTGGTATCGACATCTCTAATCTTGAGATGGTTATCAACTACGACCTACCCGACGTGGCAGAAACCTACGTGCACCGCATCGGCCGCACCGGTCGCGCCGGAAATTCGGGCGTAGCACTTACCTTCTGCGCGCCAGACGAACGGGTAATGGTGAAAGACATACAAAAGCTAACGGGCAAGAAGATACCGGCAATGCAGTTGCAGGCGGCGCAGTTATAATCAAAATTTAAAAAACAACGAAATCCATAACATGGCAAATACATTCAACAAACGAGAGTTGGAAAAAAAGAAAAAACGGAAAAAGAAAGAGAAAGAACTGCGGAAACAGCAGCGGAAGGCCGGCGGCGTTAGCTCGTTCGAAGACATGATTGCTTACGTCGACGAAAACGGCATGCTCTGCGACACTCCCCCCGACCCACAGAACAGGCAGGAGGTAGCGGCCGAGACCATCGCCGTTTCTACACCCCGACGCGAGGAAGAAACAACAGAGCCGCTGCAAGGGCGGATAGAATATTTCAACGAGAGCAAGGGATTCGGCTTTATCAAGCAGAAGGACGGAGCCGACAAGATATTCTTCCACGTAAGCAATGCCGAGGCCAACCTGTCGGAAGGCAGCTTGGTTACTTTCGAACTGGAAAAAAGCGACCGGGGCATGGCTGCCGTAAAGGTTGAGGCCTTGAAATAACAGACACTCATTATTCACATTATTAATTATACAAAAAAATGAACATTTACGTTTCAAATTTAAATTTCAGCACCAGAAGAGAGAGCTTCGAAGAACTGTTCGCAGCCTACGGTGAAGTGGCTTCAGCAAAAATTATCACCGACCGCGAAACAGGGCGTTCGCGCGGATTCGGTTTCGTTGAAATGCCCAACGACGAAGAGGGGCAGGCTGCAATCAATGCGCTCAACAACACCGACTTCGAAGGCAAGACGCTCTCGGTGAGCATCGCCCGCTCAAGGGAAGACCGTGGCAAGTCAGGCGGTTACAATCGCGGCGGCTATAACAGCGGTGGCTACAATGGTGGTGGTTACAACCGAAACCGTTATTAATCCCGACTGCTCTGCCCGGCCGAAAGGCACAGGCTGATTAATATAACTTAACGATACGTTACTTACGCGGATTACCCTAAGCCCTTTTCTTCATTGAAAGAAAGCGGAGCTTCGGGTAATCCGCTTTCTTTTTTTGCCGAACACGGGTACTCTTTGCAACCGAGTTGCAAGAAACATTCCGTATCTTTGCACTCGTATACGCACTATAAAACGATAAAAAGATATGGAACATCATCACGACACACATCATCAAGGGCATCATCATGGCCATCATCACCACCATCATGCCCCCGTAGCCGCAGGCAGTTCGCTGCAGGGCATCTTTATCTTCTCCATCGCGCTGAATCTGCTTTTCGTGATCATCGAGGCCGTTATCGGCTTCGTAGAGAACTCGCTGTCGCTGCTCTCCGATGCCGGGCATAACCTAAGCGACGTGTTCTCGCTGGTACTGGTGCTTATCGCATTCTATCTGGCAAAGAAGCAGTCGACCCGCAAATACACATACGGTTATAAAAAGTCGACGGTACTTATCTCGCTGCTCAATGCCATCATTCTGCTCATAGCCGTAGGCGCTATATGGATTGAAAGCATCGAGAAGCTCTGCGAACCGGCCGAGGTGAACGGGGCTGCTGTGAGCTGGACGGCCTTTGTGGGCATTCTTATCAACGGAGCCACAGCGTGGTTGCTGATGCGCGGGCAGAAGAACGACATCAATGTGCGCGGTGCGTTCCTGCACATGGTGGCCGACACGCTTGTATCTGTAGGCGTGGTGGTAAGCGGCATCATCATTACTTATACCGGTTGGAACATCGTCGACCCCGTGGTGTCGATTCTTATCTCTTTCGTTATCCTCGCCTCTACATGGCGCCTGCTTTCAGAAAGTCTGAAGCTGAGCTTAGACGGCATGCCCGAGGGCATCGACCTGAGCCGTACGATAGCAGAGATGTGCGCAGCAGAGCATGTAAAAGAGGTACACCACGTGCATATCTGGGCAATCAGCACCACGGAGAACGCCCTCACGGCACACGTCGTCGTCGACGACATCGCGCAGATGGAGAAAGTGAAGCATGCCCTCAGGCAGCGCCTGCAAGCGGCAGGCATACAGCATGCGACGCTTGAGATTGAAGCCGAGGGCAGCCGCTGCGGCGAGCACGACTGTAAGTGTGGCTGAAAAGGTAGCGGTCTGCTGCTCTTATCGTGCAGCTTTGCGGCATGGAGAACCGGTGGTTAGCCTTTGCGGTAGTCTTGCGGTGTGACGCCGGCAATGCGGCGGAAATACTTGCAGAAGAAGCTGGAGTTGGGGAATCCCAGTTCGTCGGCGATACGCGTTACCTGTTGGTCGGTGTGCTTTAGCATCACCTTTGCCTCGGTCATTAACTGCTGGTCTATCCATTCCTTTGGCGTCCGCCCGCTTACCTTCTTTACTAACGTGCCGAAGTAGCGTGGCGTAAGGCACAAGTGGCCGGCATAGAAATCAATGTTGTGCTCCTTTCGTGCGTAGTCGTTCACCAGTCGGATGAAGCGGTTGAATACAGTCTGCTCGTGCGACATGCTGTTGTGTTCCGATGCATGGTGCCTGCTGTTCAGATGGTCGATGTAGAGCACTGCCGCCTTGAAAAGTCCGCTCATGGCCTCTTTGCTGTAGCTGTCTTCGTGGAAAAGATTCCACATTGCATGCAGGATAAGGTCGAATGTGGCGGTTTCCTCCTCGGTGGCAAATATAGCTATATCGTCCATATAGCCCTGCAGCGAAGAGGGTACGCGGCCGTTGAGCGCCAGGTAGAGGTCGTTGTTGCTGAAAGTTACACCGCTCAGCTCGAAGTCTTCCGATATGCGTTCGAACTGCACTATGCTTCCTTGCTTTAAAAACACTATCGTGCCGCGCTCATAGCGTCGTTGCCGCAGATTGACGAAGAAATCCACTTCCTCGTGATTTTTCTTGCTAAAAAGTTTGTATTATCAATGATTATTCGTATTTTTGCAGCACGAGAACCCGCCAAGCCTCTCAACGATGCTCAAATGTGCGGGTCGTTTTTGTTT
>CALKIW010000057.1 GCA_937995875.1 uncultured Bacteroidales bacterium
GCCATTCTATTGAATGGTATGCCGCTGTCGAGTCCACAAACCGGACACACCGCCGCAGACTTCCCGGTTTCCTTACACGACATCGAACGTATCGAGGTGCTCGAGGGCGCGTCTGCCCGCATCTTTGGAGCTTCAGCTTTCAATGGTGCTATCAATATCGTGACGCTTCCGGACAGCCAAAGCAACGTGCGACTGAACACCGAAGGAGGCTCTTTCGGAACTTTTGGAAGTGATGCTGCGTTGGCTTGGGCAAAGGTGTTCAACCACAAACACACCTTAAATATGCGGCATCAGGTTTCCGGAGGATATACTCAGAGCGACGGAGGTACAAGCAATTCCGACTTCAAGAAACGCCGGACATTCTATCAAGGATCGCTATCCACACAAGGCTTAGATGTCAATTGGCAGGCCGGCATCACCTCGCAAGACTTTGGTGCCAACACCTTCTATTCTGCCAAATTCCCCAACCAGTATGAGGAGACACGGCGATATATGGCTTCGGTGGGAGCACGTTTCCTACCTTTCAACCTGAGCGAAAATCGGTTTCTCAAGCATCTCGAATTTCGTCCTATGATCTACGGGCACCGAGATTTCGACCATTTCCAACTCATCAAAGGAAATCAAGGTGCCAATGCCGGCGAAAACTATCATCGCACAGATGTTTACGGAGCTTCGCTCAATGTGAATTTCGACTGGGCAGCCGGCAAAACCGCAGTGGGAGCAGATATTCGTCGCGAGCATATTCTATCGACAACCTACGGTGAAATATTAGACGAAAGCCAGTGGAAAAACATCAAAGGCAGCGACAGGCAATATTCCCGTGAAGGCAATCGCACCAATACCAGTCTTTTTGCCGAACACAACTTCATTCTTGGCGGATTTACACTGTCGGCCGGAATTATGGCCAACAAGAACACGGGCCTTGATGGGGACTTTCGATTCTATCCCGGTGTAGACCTGAGCTACAGACCCAACGACCATTGGAAGTTTTATGCCAGTTGGAACAAAGCACTGCGTGTACCGACTTATACCGACCTTTACACGTCGAACGTGGCACAACAGGGCGACCTTAATCTTAAGCCGGAGCGCAACTCCACGTTTAAAATCGGCACACGTTTCCGCACGCGTGGGTTCCAAGCCGTCATGAGTGGGTTTTACAGTCACGGAACAAACATGATCGACTGGGTCTACGAAACTGCCACATCGACCAAATATCACGCCATGAATATCGGCAAGTTGGACAACATGGGGCTGAATGTGGAAACCACAACCAACCTCACTTACCTGCTCTCTCATCATGGTGCCACAACGCCCGTGCTTCTGAAAATGGGCTACGCCTATATTCATCAGAAGCACGAGACCGATCGGGAAATCTATCGTTCGCTCTACGCGTTGGAAT
>CALKIW010000058.1 GCA_937995875.1 uncultured Bacteroidales bacterium
GCCCACAACGGCATCAACGGCAGATATTGCGACATGTTCAATAAGTATGTAGAATATGACAAATCACCAATCTGTATAAACAAAAAGTAATGACTATGAACAAATATTTTAAGGCTTATCTCAACTGGCGTGTAAATGTCTTGAGCATTTTGGCAATCGTAGTAACACTTCTAATCGTTGCCGACAGCGAAGATTTATTGGTGCTGTTCCTTACCAAAATAGCAGGTTTGTCTTTGGGTTATCTTGCATTTAGAATGGGCAGGTACTGGCACAGTAAGGGCAAGATAGATGAATTGATGGAGCTTGCCAAAGAAGAATAACTATGAGCCTGCATCTTGATTTCACAGACATCACTGTCAGTTACCGCACTTTCCTGCGAGACCTGTCAGCAAACATCGTCAAGATGTTGCACGATGACCGCAACGACCCGGAATTTATTTCCACACGGCAAGCGTACAACATCTTTGGACGAAAGAATGTGGAACGCTGGCGTAAGGCAGGTAAATTACAGCCCTATGTTCGACCGGGAAAGACTGAATACGAGACGGCCCAGCTACGACTGTTACAACGGACAGAACAAGATTACCTCAACAAATAAAAATATTCACTTTTAACAATAAAAAATATGAGTAACATCAATCTTACAGTAGAAGAGATTAACGCGCTTAAATCTACGGACATCGTAACTAACGACAAAGTGCGTGAAAAATTCGTACAAATCTATGATACCATGTGGGCATCATCCACGGGCATGAGCGGCGATGCTGCCTACGAGCGTGAAAGCAGGTACTTCAACAGTCTGCTCTGTGAAAAGGAAGACCTGCGCACAAAATGCTCTAAGTTCTCAATTTTTACATCATTCCTTGATGTGGCTATATCGGGATTGAGCGTTGAGCCGGGAGTACGGGCACAGGCATACCTGCTTTCGCGCTCTGTCAATATCGGTAAAGGACAGGATGGGAAAAAATTGTATGTAACGCAGTGCGTTCTTACGGTTTCCGGCTATGGCGAGTTGGTACTCCGTGCCCGTTGCGGTCAGATACGCCATGCGGACAATCCTGTCATCGTGTACTCGGAGGATGATTTCGAGTTCGGGGAACAGAATGGTAACAAGTTCGTGAACTACACTTGCCGACTACCTCATACTTCCAACGAGATTGTAGCAGCTTTCATGAAGATTACACGCAATGACGGCTCTACCGATTATGCCGTTTTGCTTCCCGAAGATTGGAAACGGCTTCAAGGGTACAGCGAAAAGCAAAACCGCAAATGGGATAACAATGCCCATGCGTATGTGAACGGAAAGCCTAATGACTTGTATGTCGCTGATGGCGGTCAGATAGATAAAGGCTTTTTGATTGCAAAACTCATCAAGCACGCATTCAAGACTTACCCGAAGGCTCGTGTCGGTCGTGGCACGCAGCTGGAATCACAACAGACCGATGAGGAGATTAGCGACGACATCTACGGACTTGGTAATGGTGAGGTCGTGGACACTACAACAGGCGAGGTTATTCAGACAGAGGAAAACTTTGGCCCTGCTGCAGACACTTCCGCCGGTGTTGTCGTAAATCCTGCTGAAACAGGAAATACGGAGAGTGCTGCCAATGATGATGTTTTCTAACCGCAAAAAGATAAGACTATGAGTACAGAATTAAGTATCGTTCGCCCGGAGAATGTGCAGATGATAGCACAGAACGCGCCAAAAGTTTACAATGAAAACCAGCAGCGTTCAGTTCGCTGTACGAATGCCGGCACACAGTTGCTGTCAGAGATAAGGGAGAAAGGCATGAGCGATGAACTCGACCAGCGTTGCGCAGCGTACATTGAGAAATCACGGAAAACAGTTAAGCTGATGAATGAGCAACGCTCTCCCATCACGAAGATGTTTGACCAGATACGCACGGAGTTCACAGGCATGGAGAACTCTATCGACCCGGCCAAGGCTGGTAATGTGCCTTATCAGATACAGGCTTTCCGCAATCAGTTTGCGGCAAAGAAGCGTGAGGAAGAGGAAAGGCGCAGACGCGAAGAGGCTTTGAAACTGCAAAAACAACAGGCACTCAAGAAGTATGAGTCAGATGTCGAGGATGACTTCAGACAGCAGTTCAGCAGGTATATCACCCAGCGCATCAATGAACTAACAACGCTCAATGCTTCACTCACACTCGAAAACTTCGATACACAATCCGTGAAGATTGTGGACTATCCCACTGCCATGCCAGCGGATTTATTCAACCACCTAACGCTGTCTGTCCTTATCCCACAGATGCTATCAACGGAAGAGGCTACACAAATCCGTGCGAGTGTTCAGTCTCGTCTGCTTGCACAGTTCAATGATCGATACTCTGCCGAGATTGGCGATTATAAGGACACCATCGTAGATGCACTTACCTCCAAGCATGCAGAACTTGAACGCATTGCAAAAGCTGATGCGGGAAAGCAGGAACGCATGAAGCAGGAACTAGCTGCAAAGGAGGCTGCCGATGCCGCACGACTTGAAGAAGAACGCAAGCGTAAGGAGGAGGAAGCTAAGGCAGCAAAGGAAATGCAGACACAGGCACAGGAGGTCGGAGCTCTTTTCGATGCTGCATCGGTATCTACACCAGCATACACTCCAAAGACATCGGTAAAGAAAAAGATAGTTCCCCTTGATGCGGAGGGTATCATCAATATCGTCTCGTTTTGGTGGAGCAAGGATGGTATGTACATGAGCGTTGAGGACTTGACCAAGATGTTCAGGAAGCAAATTACCGCTGTTGAGAAGTACGCAAACGATAAGACTAATGCGGAGTTCATCAACTCGCCGCATGTCAGATATGAGGATGAAGTAAAAGCAAAGTAACTATGGACAACTATAATTACCCTATGGGAGCAGATACTCCAGATGCCCCTTGGAACCAGTCTGACCCCGACCCTGTAACGCAGAGTATCGAATATTCATGTGTCATGAGGCGCATTGACGATGTAAAGACAACCGACTATGTGCCGGGATGGACGGAAAAGGAATGGGACGGAGAAACCTATGTCGCCGTTCACGAAGATGCCGACTTCTCTGATACTGACTGGCTCGGAGAATACAAAGACCAGCACTGTACGCCAAGCCAGTTAATCGACATCTTGCGTGAGACTGCAAAGAAACTGGCAGTCGGCAAGATGCCGAAAAAACATGCGAACTTTTGGCAGTCAGTCATAGACGAATGCGAGAACTGGGAAATTGACGATGAAGAAGCAGAAGCAACATGATTACTCATAATCCGGATGAATACTATAACCGCAGTGAGGTCTCCAACTCCGACCTCACTGCACTCAAAGAACAACTCTACCCACATCCCCAATACGGCGACCGTGAGGCAGCGTTCTACTTCGGTAGTGTAGTCGATGCAATTATCACGGAGCCGGCAAGAGTTGATTTTATCAACAGGAAAGTAGATGGTGAGCCTGTGGAGGAAGATATATGGCTGCATGCTCGTGAAATGCAACGCTCCCTGCGTGCAGAAGCACGACACGACCCATTCCTCGCAAAGGTATTGGAAATGGCAGACACGCAACGCTTCATGGTGAATAAGGCACAGGAATTTGACAACGGCGGCTTCTGTTTCACTCTTGACACTCGTTGCAAGTGGGATTGGTGGTTACAGGCAGCTCATTTCGGAGGAGACCTAAAAACTACAGCAGCCTCAACAGATGCGGAGTTCAACGATGCAATAGACTTCTTCGATTGGGACCGCAGCCGTGCATGGTATATGGATATAGCTCACAGCGACAATGACTTCATCTATGCAATATCAAAGAAAAATAACCGCATATTCAAGAAGTTTATCAAGCGTGGAGATGATGTCTATAACCGTGGGAGAGAGAAATACGAGGATTTAGCATACAAATACTGGTGTTATTCATTATGAAAGAGCTGAAACATAATCTCAAAATAGAACCATATCCATACCAGCGTGAGGGTATCTTGACCGGAATGGAAATGAAACGCCTACTAATTGGCGATGAGCCTGGCTTAGGTAAAACTTTACAAAGCATCGGCATTGTCGATACAGCAAATGCTTATCCATGCCTTGTTATCTGTCCATCATCGCTTAAGATTAACTGGCAGCGTGAGGTTGAGAAGTTCACAGATAAGAAAGCGCTCGTTCTTGAGAATGCCGTGCAGACAACGTGGCCATATCTCCTAAAGATGAAAATGCACCATGTAGCCGTGTGCAACTATGAGAGTTTGCGAAAATACTTTGTCTGGGACATCAGACAGAAAGGCTCGTTTCGTCTGAAAGATGTCGTATTCAACCCTGCAATAAAAATCTTTCGCTCTGTCATCATCGATGAAAGTCATAGGGTGAAAGACCCATCGGCACAGCAGACCATTTTCACACGGGGCATCGCTGAGGGTAAGCCTTATCGCATATTGCTGTCGGGTACGCCTGTTGTAAATCGACCGGCTGACCTCATCGCTCAACTGTCAATCATGGGCAGATTGACGGAGTTCGGAGGTCGCACCCACTTTCTGCAGGAATATGGCGGTGGAGATTTAAGCAGAGAAAACAGACGGCAGGAGCCAGACGAGGTAAGAAACCTCGACAAACTCTCTGCGGAACTGTACTCCCGTTGCATGATACGCAGGGAAAAGGCAAAGGTACTGACACAGTTACCTGAAAAGACACGCACAGACCTTTATGTGGATATTTCCAATAGCGAGGAATACTCTTGCGCAGCCGAAGACCTTGCCACCTACCTGCGTGAATACAAGGAATGCACCGACTATGAGGTGGCTCGAAAGATGCGCATGGAGGCTCTTGTAAAATTCATGGCTCTGCGTTCCATTGCAGCAAAGGGCAAGGTGAAGCAAACTATCGACTTCTGTCGCACTTTTCTCGCAAGCGGCAAGCCTCTCATTCTATTCTGCTCCCTGCATGAGATCGTCGATGAATTGAAAAAGGCTTTTCCAAAGGCTGTTACCGTTACGGGTCGTGATAGTATGATGATAAAACAGGCTGCCGTTGATGCTTTTCAATCTGGGCAAGCACAGTTAATCATCTGCTCCATTAAGGCTGCAGGTGTCGGGCTTACGCTCACAGCCTCATCAAATGTTGCATTCTGCGAATTTCCATGGACCTATGCGGATTGTTGTCAGTGCGAAGACCGTGCCCACCGTATCGGACAAAAAGACAATGTTACATGCTACTATATCATTGGGCGTGGAACTATTGACCATACTCTCTATAACATCATACAGGATAAGCGGTCTGTGGCTAATCAAATAATGGCTTCCACGGATGATATTCCAACGGATAAGATGTATTTCGACCAACTTACGGACATGTTCCTTAATCCTTATGGCAATGGAGAAACCGAAAAAGTATGAGTTCAGCAAGACAGACATCAAGAGTATCATCTTTGAACTGGAGAAAGCAGATGGAATGTATGCGAAAATTAAAACGCTATCAGCCTCAAACAGGCGGTATTCAATAAATAAATTATTAACAAAACTCAAATCAAAATTGACATGAACAAGAACATGTTAGCAAAAGAGGTGGCGGTATCTGAAAAGGTTACGCTATCAACAGCATTCAAAACTGTAGATGGAGTGCTGCGTGTCATTGCAGAAACGCTCGCCAAAGGCGAAAGTATTCAACTTCGGGGCTTCGGGTCTTTCGCAATAGTGAACAAGCCGGAGCGCATTGTGAAGGACATCAATACAGGTAAACCTATTGCTGTCCCAGCCCACAAGTCCGTGCGCTTCAAACCAAGTAAAGAAACCGTTACAAAATTAAACAAGTAAAGAAAGGAGGTACACTATGATGTTATTTGAAGTAGGTGTGCGCATGGAGCGCACATTGGAAAGTGGCAAACTGGCAAAAGTCGTTGAGCAATATGTGGTTGATGCCTTATCTTTCACGGAGGCTGAAACACGAATTATCAGTGAAACCGGAGCCTATGGAACAGACATAGAGGTCTTAACCATGAAGCGTTCACGCTGTACAGAACTCATCGGTGATGGCAGCAAGGAGAAGTGGTTTAAGGCAAAGGTAAACTACATTACCATTGATGAGAAAACAGAAAAGGAGAGGAAAACTCCTAATTACTACTTCGTCAATGCTGAAACTATCGCTGATGCAAAGAGTACCGTCGATGATTTCTTCAGAGGAACTATCATCGATTACAGCATTGCCACTCTCGATGAGACTAAGGTATTAGATGTGTTTCGCCACGATTTGAATGCCGGCAATGACGATTGATGAATACAAACACCTCTCTCGCAAGGGCTACAATAAGTATGGCGCAAAGCGTGTCTGCGGTCATGCTTCCAAAAAGGAGCATTATCGTTCTTCCACCTTGCAGATGATGCAGCGTGCCCATCTTATTGCAGACTTGCGGGAACAGGTGCCCTACGAACTTATCCCTGCACAATATGCCGAAGTTGGAGGTAAACTCAAATGTGTGGAAAGAGCCTGTAAGTATGTTGCTGATTTTGTCTATACTGACTGCAAGACCGGGAAGACAATAGTTGAGGACACTAAGGGTATGCGGACAAAGGAGTACATCATCAAGCGTAAGCTCATGCTCTCTGTGCATGACATACGCATAAAGGAAGTATAGCATGGAAAAAATAGAAAGAGACAGTTTCATCGTCTATCGCTCCTATTGGGAGGGGTTAAAGCGTATGGACAAAGATGTGCAATGTGAGGTCTATAATGCCATTATGGAATATGGCTTTACGGGCAATGTTCCCGAAATGTCGCCAATAGCCGAGGGGATATTCATACTGATGAAGCCCAATATAGATGTCAGTATCACCCGGTACAAGAACGGTCGGAAAGGTGGCAGTGTATCAGCCTCCAAACGGAGCGTAAGTAAGGCTAAGGCTAAGGCTAAGCAAATGACCTATGACGATGAGATAAAGGAAATGCTGGAGAATAAACAGTGGAATGAGCCTGTATGTATGCAACTGAAGATTACCAGTAAGGAGTTCAAACATCGTATGGATGAATTCTCAACACACTTGAAATGCACAATGGATGGTGTGGGGCATGAAAGTATTGGCGATGCGCACAGGCATTTCATATCGTGGATGAACAAGAAGTATCCTGTTCAGAACGCACCAGAAGAGAATGAGCCGGATTACACCTATACAGGCGGATTTGGTGGGCAGGATGTGTAACCAATAACAAAATTTATATGAGCCAATATCCTAAAACTCTGATTGATGCGCTTGCCGTATATCACAAACAACCCACCGGCAATGTCGATTGGGACCAGGCAGTTCTTGCTGCTTGCAGAAACAACGAGAAGTCGGCTCCTACTTGGTTGTCGCTTCATGATGTAGCATTGAAAGTACATAAAGACATAGAAAATGCACGACTTGCATCCTATAATCTGCAGGATGAAGGGATATATAAAGCGCATGCGAATTTACTGCTCTATATTGCAAACAAAATCGTGCTTGCACGGCAGCGCCGCCAGTTCATTATTGATGATAACAATCGTGACATCATACGTTTTCTGCTCTACTATTTCAATGGTTGCCCACTTGCAGAAGATGTCTTTCCCGGTCGTGGCTACAAACTTCACAAGAATATAATGCTTCAGGGCGGTGTCGGTGTCGGAAAGACTATGCTCATGCAACTGTTTTCGGAATATCTCCACCGAATACGCTCACCGCATTTTTTCTACAATGTGTCCGTAACGCAGATGGTAAATTACTACACCTTGCACAACAACCTCGACCGCTTTACTTTTAATGAGGAGGAAAACAGAGGATTTCAATGTACGCCCGTGAACATCTGTCTCAACGACATCGGCATACAGGATAGGACTTTCTTTGGAATGGACACGGGATTGCTTACCGATGAGTTCCTACATGCACGCAACGAAATTTGGACACAATATGGCAAGTGTGGCCATCTTACAACCAATCTCGATGACAAAGCCTTGCGCAAACGCTTTGAGCGTAACGATGGCTTCGGACGATTGATAGACAGGTTTAAGACTTATAATATAATTCCAATGGGTGGCACAAGCCGTCGATAACA
>CALKIW010000059.1 GCA_937995875.1 uncultured Bacteroidales bacterium
TAGCTAACAGCCTTGACACAGTTCAGCTGACGCCCCCATATAGGGAGTGCTAACTTGACTGGTGCAGGTATTGGAATGAAAGCAGATACAACAAGAAATTTTGAAGCCGGAATCATCACAGATGACCCAGAACTTGTTGAAGCAGCAATGAATCAATTCGATGAAGTTTGGATTGGTAATATGTGCAAGAAATGCAAACGCAAGGAGTATTGCGCTGATCCAATATCAAAATAGATGACTACCATAAGAAAAAGACACATCACCCAACACGGATGGTGTGCCTTTGCTTTAATTGTTATGAGTTACTTGACAGCTTCCTTCCTGTCCTTTTTCAACTTCTCCACAATCTCCTGAGGACTCTTCTTCTTTTGGACAACAGAATCAAGAGAGATTATGACATCACGATATTTCGGGTCGGACATCAGAACAGGCTTGATGATGCCATATTCCATGACCTGAGATTCAAGATCGTCGTATTCCACGCACTTGACAATAGCGAACAAAATTGCACAGAAACACGATACGTAACTTGCATATTTCCACAGGGTTGAAGTCATGTCATCATAGACTTTCTGTATTCTGACCTTCCATTTTGAAGAACTTCCTGAAGAATGTGTTGCTTCTGAGCTTGACGATGGTGTACCATTCGTCTTCGCTTTCATCTTCTCATCGGCAAACTCCTCAGCTTTGGAAACCAGTCGCTTACAGACTTCATTAAAGATAACGTCCTGATTGTCTATGTGTAACTGCTTACAAGAGTAAGGGTCGATTTCAACCTTGTGCTGTACACGAGGCATGGCTTTCTGGATGAACGCTGCCATCGAAGTAACCAAATCCTCCTTGCGTATGAGTTCAGAGAAGGATAATGGCTGAATCTGATTCTCTGACGAAGGAAGAGGCATTGCAGAAGGCTGCCTACCATTAGCCATAGACTTGGCAAAGGATGGAGTTGACGTCTCTGTTATTGTCAGAACACCTCTGTCATCAACTGAGTAAGTCAACCCAAGCACCTCGGCCATTGCTTCCAACAATACCAGTTCCTGATTGTGCTGCTGGAAATTCTTATTCCACTGAGCAGCCTCGACATTTGTTTTATCTGTTTTTGCCATAAGCTTATCGTCTTGGTTTATATCCTATCTTCGGTTTAGATGCGGTAACTTGGTGATTATTCAGGAAACGGTACTTGTACTTTTCCTTATCGTCATCATCAAGGTCACGCCAGCCTTTATCGTTTCCTCCGCCACCTCCACCAGAGCCGACAGACATTTGAGGACTGTAAGGTTGGAGCAATACTGTGAGCAACAGATCAAGTGCTATGTAACTGAACTTGCCATCATCCGAAGGTGTATGGAACTCCTCGGTGTTGAACTTCTGAAGATCAACAGAACTCAGCAATGATGGTATCGAAGGATAGTTGAACTTGGGTAGTTTGTTGCCAGGGAATGAGGTTTCCCAATCTGGGTATTTCTTCTCGCAACGATACCACGCATCCAGATAGTTGATGTCATACAGACGTTCACGATAGTTGTTGTAGAATTGTTCCACGCTGTTGTGCGTCTGCTGATAGTAGTCACCAAACTTCTCTGTGAGTTTAGGGAGCGTAAGCGACCTGTCTAACTGGCTACCTGAGAATGACAACTTGCCATCAGAGAATGAGATACCCATCACCTTACCTGTGGCATTATTGTATCGGAACTTCATCGCAATACCTTCGGCTTTCAACTTGTCATTGAACTCCTCCCAGTTCTTGGCTTTATCCTTGCACTTGACCACTTTATCATAGATGGCATACTTGGCTTTGTCCTTTCCTCGAAGGCGGTCTCTGTTGACCGACTCTTTACCTGAAGAAATGTAGAAGCCATACTTCTTTGTAAGGTACAGACAAGCCTTTCTGCTGCGCTCTCGTTCATTACTGGCATCAATGACCTCGCCTTTGCGGTTCACTCTGGAGAACATGAAATGAAGATGTGGATGCTTCTTATCATGATGGCGAGTAGCAAAGTACTCTGTGTCCTCGATACCCATCAGTTTCATGTACTCCCTCATGACTTTTAGCATAAGTTCGTCAGTCAGACGTGTACCATCCCTTGCGTGCCATGAAAGAGAGATATGCTTCAGCGGATCCCTCAGTTGATGGTCACCTCGAAGCGAATAAGCCTCGAATAACCGGGCAACAGTTCTGTAGTCTTCTGTGTCTGTGAGGAGAATACCATCACTGGCACATAGAATCTTCGCTTTCTTGTCCGGCTCGTCTCGTCCTAGGGCGTAGGCTACCATATCTGCGAAGTCTGCGCCACTTGTTATGTTTGCAACCATTGTTGTTCGTTTTGTTAATTACTTCTGTTAGTCCTCATCAGGATTCTTGTAAATGATAGTTGGACGCATCAAGTCACCACCTCTGACCATTCGAGCTATAACTTCCTTGATTGATAGAAGCACGTCTTTTGCCACTTGCTCCAAGCCGAAAATTCCTGCGGCATTTGCCTTGTGTGCAATCTGATTTACGTTACCACCCATCTTTGCAAGGTCACCCACCATGTCAATCTGGTCTTCACGCATGTGAGCTTGAACGACTTTTACAAGAGGTGCATCATGCAGGTAGTGCTGAACTGTCTGGTTTGCCTGCTGTGCTTGATAGACAAGAGTATTGTGATCAATTTCGTTGTACCCTACATGGTAGTGATATGAATGCTTTTCCTCTGCTGAAAGGCGAGGTCTTCCTCCCTTTCGTTTCTCATCTGGATTCTTTATCTTACCCATAGATGTCTTATCTAATGATGTATAATTGTCACGCTCGTTGGGTGGAACATTCCACAAACCTATAGCAGAAACTGCAATACAATACAGGCTGCCATCTGTGTTGTTCTATCTATAAAAGCTGTGACGTAAGTTCTAAACTCTCTGATAAAAGGGAGATAGTATTTTTCCAAGCAAGTTCAGGAATGGTTAATTACCAGACCTATCAGGCAGTGCTACAGCGCGTTGCCTCTAAGGGAGAAGTCAACAAGGTTGGCTCGACCGGAGTTTTGGGTACGTTTATGGTACCAAAAACACAAACTTGCTACGGAAAAATACGTCTCTTTTCTCTGAATAGCGTTTCAACGGCTTAAATCGTGCCTTTTTCATCTTCGATGTCGTCGAAGAGGTTCCGCTGATAGCCAGCATTCTGTCTTGGGTGCTCTGTCACGCAAGGCGATGGAGTACTATCATTAGAAGGGGCATGTTCAAACTTCTGTTTGTCGCCAGACTCTATAGTTCCAGTATCAGACGGTGGCCCCTGCTCTGGACTTCCTTCTGTGTCCGCATCCTGATTCGGACTCTGAGGAAGTTCGGGAGAAGGTGCTTCCGCTTTTGTCTCAGAAGCCACATCTGTGTCCATGCCTTGACTTGGTCTCTGATTGGCTTCAGGTACTGTTGCCGTAGGCAGGTTATCTGTTGTTCCGTCCGTAGGTGGCTCAGCGTTCTGCACCTGTTCATCAGATTGAGGATCGGGTGGCAGATTGCTGAAGTCTAGATAACAGATGTCACCATCATTTGTCTGGCACTTATCAACCGACAGCATATCTGAGATTGATGCCAGTCGAGAAGTGTGAAGACGGATGATCCCAAGGTCATCCATGGTGGAGAGAATCCTGACCATGGACTTACGACCCAGCTTCCAACGCTCGCTCATAGAGTGTGCGGAGGACTCTGCCTGACCAGTCAAAAGAGGTACAATGTTGCCTCTCTTGCTAAAAGAGGTGTCCACTATAGCCATATTGTCCAACAGGTCATTGTAGATGGCGAAATGTGATACTCCTGCTGTTGTACCAGCAAGGAAGTTTCGAGCCTCTGGAGTCAGTGTAATAGTGACTGTACAAGAGGGGAATGAAGTGTTATTTTTGTTTGCCATAGAAGTGAACTCTAAAAATGGTTAATGGAATCTTGCTCTCACAATTGTGTTGGGTGGATAGTCCTTTACAATCTCGTCCATGCGAGCAACAAGTTTGTTGTACTCTGACTCCGTAAGTTGTTCTGCACAACATGATTTGAATTTGTCTGCAAACTTCTGACGCATACCGATCATCCATGGAATCTTTGACTCTTCAACATATTCGGGAAGAATATAGCGAAACCAGCCCTGAACATAGCGTTCCATCGTAAGAGAGCCTTCGCCTGTCTTAGCCCAGAAAACGCTACATTCAACAGTGTCATCATGTAATCTCTGTAGGTCTATCATACCAGTTCGTTCTAAACTCTGATACATACGACTGAAGTTTAATGATTATCGATTCTGTTTACCCAACATCTGCATGTGAAGACGAGCTTCTTCTGCTATCTCGTCAATGGAATCTTCTCGATTCTGACGAACCCATTCCAGAAGGTCAGACTTCTCAAAGTAGATCATCTTGCCGTTAGGACGGTAGAATGGAATGGTGTGCTCATGTGTCATCTTGTACAGAGTAGAACGCTTCATGCCGAGGAATACTGCAGCCTCTTCAAGTGTCAAAGTCTCCTTGGCAGGGATGAGGAGATTTTCGAGAAACGCCATGCGCTTCTGTAGGTCAGCTATGTTGCGCTGTGCCTGAGTGTCCTGTGCGGACTTGTTTGTTACATTATTCATTATTATCCTGTTTTGATTATTCGATTAAAGAAAGAGCAAGTGTCACGAACGAAACGTGATTGAAATCTGGGTGCAAAGTTAATGCGTTGATTCCTAATCGTTATAAATTGTATATCCAGGCACATCAGAAATTTGAGTAGTTTAACTTTCGAGTATGATTTTACGCGAATAATCATACTATAAACCTCGAATTTGTTGTGATATGTGGTATTTGCTTGGATGTGATTTCGTGGATTAAATCCTGACTGGCTTTAGTACGAAATACAAGAATCCAACATTCGAGACGTGATTACTATAGTCGTTAAAAAATAATCGTAACAAAGTGCGCAAGTTTGAAGAAAAATTGCTATCTTTGCATGTAGAAATTGGTGTCGTGCAACAATTTTGATTTGTTACGAGTATATTTAACATTTTTTTGTTGTTAGTTTGTTACGTAACAAGGTTTCTATTAAAAAT
>CALKIW010000060.1 GCA_937995875.1 uncultured Bacteroidales bacterium
CTTCGAAACGACTTACACAAAACCATCTATAAAAGAGATTCATAGAAATCTGTGCAATAGCAAGTAAAATAGCATAAAAGACCAAACGATCAATAGGGGAAATTTTCAACAAATATACAATGGCAAGTTTTAAAGACACATCAATAATACTTGTGTACGCATAGATATCCATCCTTTCATGGCTTTTAATGGATGCCGAATAGGGGGTTTGGGTCAGTGTAAAGAATGAAGTCAGTATAGATATATGATAAGTCGTCAAGGCTGCGCTCATTCTATCTGCAGGTATGACAAGTTTGTTACATACAAACCATAGTCCCACAGTTTCTGCCAACACAACGACAATCAGAGCCAATCCATAATGTGCAATCAATAAGGTAGAAAAGGTCTGCTGCAATCTCGTCTTGTCCCCTCCCCCCATTTCAAACATCAAGAATCGAGAAGTACCTAACCCCAATGTAACATTAACAAATGCAAGAAGTGCGACAACACCACCTACGACTTGATATGTTCCGTAATCTTCAACACCCAGCGTATGCAGAACAACTCGTGAGGTAAAAAGGGAAACTACCATCACGAAAATCATCCTGAAATACATATAGATCGTGTTTTTGGCTATGCGTTTATTGTCTGTCATAAATTACTCTGAGACTGTTGCAATAAGGCTTGGAAGCAAACCTCTGTTATTTCATAATATCTCAATCTTAGTTCTCCTTTAAGATGATGCGAATCGGATTTAATTTCGTCTTAATTAGAAAGATTCAAGACCGATTTTGCACCTCATTAGGCAAAGCACATAAAAGAATTAAAACATCAATTAGCGGTTTTTTTATTAAGTGTCAGTGTTGAAAGATATTATAGCCTTAATACCTTTTCTTTTATTATTTCACCTTATATAAGAACACAAAAGTGGTTAATTATTAGGTATTCTACTCCCACCCATCTCCCCACATTTCTTCTGTATCAAAATCGAAGGATTTGGAGTGAGCGGCACTGGCATCGCCTTCGGTGGGGTTACCATTGGTTTCGACATTACTGTCTGTGTTTATTCCCGGACGATCTGAGCCGGCTAAGAGCAAATATGTTGTGGTTGTGTTGATGAGTAGTGTTGTTGGATGTGTATAGGGTCTGTGTTACACGGTATATTTTAATTGAAAACAACAGGTAATCGCAACCCATACCTGTAAAAATCTGTATTGTGGCTCTTTCCGTAGAACAACTTTTTGCAGCAGATGTTTGTATATTATCGCGCGTCATGCCGCGTCAACAAGCAATATAAATGTTGGTGCACCATAAACAGAGGGATGGCTACGAGCATTGTGACCATCAACAACACCCCATAAATTATCAATGGGTATCTAAATCCATAGATAAAATCACGAAAGAGATGATAGCAGAAATAGGAGTGTATGAGCCACATCGGCATGGAATACTTACCGAAGAAATGAAACACCTGCCTCACGCTGCCATTTATATTTTTGAACTGAAGAACAATTAGGATAAACAGTGCTGCAAAGATTGGTCCATAAAGAATCTTTGGATATAGCAGTTTCAACATAATAACTACTAACAGTATTCCGACCACCTTAAAGTTGTTCATGCCCTTGAATTTCAATTTGTTCCTTTCATGTAAATCATGCATCCATCCTCCTATGACCATCGGAAAGAAAAATTCAAAGAAGGTTACAAGATGATTTAACATACTATCATAAAGTTTCTGGGGTGCAATATAACGGCTGATTATATACGCGGAACAAAAATACAATATAGCCGTTAAAAATAATGACAGAGTATTTCCCAGTTTACTCTGAATCCTAAATATCCATAATGCAGTTAAACTGGTTAACATATATGGAAACAGAAACCATGTTTCTGAATTGTAAGAATTTGAATAACTTGTTACATTGCCTATGACTACCCATATATCTCCCGGATACTTGGCTGGGTTAACAAAACTACCAATGGAAACGAATACTACTAATGTGAGCCAATAGAAGCTAAATAATTTTAGCAGTCTCCCACCTTGTTTTTTGAATCCCAAATCACCACGTCGATACACATAATGGAGTCCATATCCACTAAGAATGATAAAAATATCTACCGGCGAGCAAATCCGAGTTAACAGATGGACTAAAGGGACATTACCTATGAAAAGTAATGGCACGCAGCTATCAACTATATTCGGGCTATTAAAAAGATGCAACCATAGCATCATTAAAATGGCAATTCCCTTAAATATAGATGTTTGTTCTTTCGACATATTTGTGTTTCAAATTACTCGTATGTTGGTATGTTTGCTTACCACGGCTCGTACCCATCATAAGAAAGTTCCTCAACACCCTCGCGCACTTCCTCCACGTCGAAGTCGGTAGCATCTATCTCGCCGGTCTCTTTCATTTCCTCATAGCCCCATATGCCACCGCTGTCTTCTTCGGGGCAGACTCCCTTACCGGTGGTGCAGGTGGCATGGTCGGAAAACTCGTCGAGCACCTTCTCAAGGGTGATGTCGTGAATCCAATCGTCGCCGAAGTCGTAGACATAGCAGAGTTTGTTGATCGTGTCACCATACCCGAAGAATTCACCCAGCGTGAACTTGCGAGCATTGTAGTCGGGCTTCTGCCAGTCTTCCTCATTGGGCTCGGCAATGGTAAGCGCACGACTGTAGGGCACATCACAGAAATTATAGAGATGTTCGTTCCACCAGCCAAAAGCCTCCTGAATAACGGCATGAAGACCGGAAAAAGTGAAATGGGCAGGAACAAGCACGCGACGCCATACAGGTGGCTTCGACGTTCCACGCAGTTTTATCTTGAACTGATAGGTCAGTTTCAGACCTTTCTTTCTCGCCGGTTGCACCGTACTTGATTTTCTAAGATTTGCCTGCATACCGCCGATGGCCTTCATAATTTCACGCAAGTCATCGGGAATATCAAACAAATCGTTTTCAAGGTCGGGACGGATAGGTATGATACGGGCCTTCTTCTTCATGACTCTATGTTTTTTGCAACGACTGGCACGACACTTCACGACTTCCTACATATGTCGTGAGATGTTGTGAGTGTCGATGCAATGATTTTGTGGCAACGACTAACACGACTGGACACGACAAAAGTATTAAGTCGTGAAATGTTGTGGGTGTCGATGCAGAGATTTTGTGGCAACGACTAACACGACTGGACACGACAAAAGTATTAAGTCGTGAAATGTTGTGAGTGTCGATGCAATGATTTTATGGCAACGACTGGCACGACTGGACACGACAGAAATATTATGTCGTGAAGGGTTGTGGGAGTCGATGCAATGATTTTGTTGCAAACAACTGGTACGACTGGACGCGACAAAAGTAGGAAGTCGTAAAATGTCGTGGGAGTCGGTGCGGAAATAATTATGAATTATGAATCGCCGATGGTCCGAGACGTCGCTCAAATTTTCTTTCGCTGCCGAAATTCAAGACGTAGCCTACCTTGATTCCTGTTACTGTAAGGTAGTTGATGAGTTGCGCTGTATGACACTGGGTAATCGTCGATACCGCCTTGATTTCCAATATGATAGCATCATTTACCACTATGTCTGCCACAAAGTCGCCTACATCCAGAAGCCCTTTGTACATTACTCGTAAAGGTTGCTGCTCCTCTACCTTCAACCCTTTCTGCTGTAGCTCATACACCAGTGCTCGCTCATAAACTTTCTCTGCATAACCAACGGATAAATTACGACACACCTCATAAAAGGCATCTACTATCTGTCTTGATAACTCTGGATATATCAGCATATTGATATCAGCTATGAAAGTGTCCAATCAATATTGTATTTTGCAACGACTTACACGACTGAACGCGACTGAGGCAGAAATTTGTGAAAAGTCGTGGGTGTCGATGCAGAAATAATTGTGAATTATGAATTACAAATCCGCAGCACTTTCTCCACGATCGGTGCCATATCATAGTATTTGTATTCGGCCAGACGACCGCCGAAGATTACGTTTTCTTCCTTGTCGGCCAACGCCTTGTACTGGGCATAAAGTTCGCTGTTGCGACTGTCGTTCACGGGATAGTAAGGCTCCATGCCAG
>CALKIW010000061.1 GCA_937995875.1 uncultured Bacteroidales bacterium
AATCCTACGAGGAGTTCGCCGGATGGCTGGGATTGCATGCTGTCAAGCCCAAGCCGACACAGACAAAACCAGCCACGCCAAATACTCCACAGCATACAGTACAGGCTGCAAGGCCTGTACACACACAACCACAGAAAGCAAAAGGCAAGCCTATGACGGCTGCACAAAAAGCCGCTGCTATGGGATGGGCGCAAGGCTTGATGGCACAGACAAAGGCGAACACGCAACAGGCCTTGCAAAAGGTCAGGAATATAGGTAACTATCAGAAGGCACAGGGCTTTTATGGTCAGACAAAGAAGGGTAATATCGAATACAACCCACAGACGGGTAGGATGGAACAGACCTATCTCACACCGCAGGGAGAAAAGACCACCCATAAGGCTGCGGCGGATATGGCGAGCCATGATTTCCGTGTGCAGCAAGGCTTTCTATCCCGAATGACAGATAATGGACTGGACCCTGATAAACCTGAAGATGTAGCCAAGCAGCACCGGTTGGATACGGAAAAGCCTATCCGTGATGTGCTTGATGAAGTATGGGGAGAAGCAGAGGCTTTGGATAGCCGTGCACAGGAAGAATACAAGAAGCAGGTTGAGAATAACGCACATTCATTCAGTCTTGCGGACATGGCAGCGGCTTCAAACTCTGCCGGCTCTGTATTTGCCGGGCGTGGAGAGGACTTCCAAAATGACTTGGGGTATCAGAAAAAGCGTCACTCAGCCTTTGACTTCGACAAAATGGCGAAAACCATGTATGCCAGATTGCCGGAGGATTACCGTGCAGACATGCTCAAGGAGTACACATCGTACTTTGCCAAGCACCCGGAAGAAGCCAGAGGCAAGAGCGCGGCAGAGGCTGCAAGGGCAGCATTGCAGGGACAGATGTACAATGCCGTGTATCAGCGTGCAGTGAAAGCCAATGTACCAAAATCAAGACTGGAGTTTCTTCTGCGGAAGATTGCAGACCAGCCGCTCATGTCAGGCAGCATGGCTGCAAATACAGCTGCTGCTGCACTCACTGGCTCGCATGGTCTTGATATTGCCGGGCGTGATGCAATGGCGCAGTTTGGCAGCCGGCACAAGGCGTTGAATGTCATAGGAATGGTGTCAAACATGGCACTCGACCCAATTACATATGTTTCGGGAGGTGTAGGCGGCTTCGTGAGCAAGAAAGCCCTTGGGGTCGCCGGTAAGGTAATGTTAGGCAAAGCGGCAAAAAAAGCAACGGAGAAAGCTGTCGGCAAAGTTGCCACAGATGTTGCTGGCAGATATGCAGCCGGTACACTTGCAGGTCGTATTGCGCAAGGTGTTGCAGGCGGTGCAGCCAACTTTGCCACGTTCAACACGCTGAAAGGCATTGAGGAACAGGTACATGCCGGCGGTTTCGTAAACCCAGAGACCGGTAAATCCGAGGGCTTCTCTATTGGTGAAGTGTTGAAATCGACAGGGCACGGCTTACTTCTCGGTGCAGCAACAGGTACTCTTTCACCTATCATCGGCAATTTTGCAGATAAGGCGGTCAAGGCTGCCACAAGCACGGCTGGCAAGATTGCGCTGCGTGCAGGAGAGACAGCTGTCAGTACTGTTGCCGAGGGTACTGTGTTCTCTATTCCTGAATGGATAAGCGGTGAGGGTGATGCTTTCGATGTGTGGACTGACAACATGGCTTTGATGCTTGGTTTCAAGGCAAGTCATGCCATCAAGAGCGCACCGAGGGTAATCGATGCGCTTCGTACTGGTGGCAAGCGTTATGGTTTCAGCTTCAAGGAACGGCTGCGCAGGCAGATGGATGCTTCTCCGTCTGATGCAGGCTTCACGAGAGAGGAATTGGAGGAACTGCGCGACAAGGGATATGTGGACTTATCCATGCTATTCCACAATACACAGAAAAAGCAGAACACCAATCCTAAGAGCCATGAGGTAAGTAAAGAGTTCGTTGATGATTACGAAAATCTTACCCCCGATACATTCGACGGCTACGATGCCATGAAGCGTTTGATGAACGACAACAGCGTGAGTGAGGCTACCCGTGCCAAGGCGTACTATATTCTCACAGGGCGTATGCTGCCGATGTCCACCGTTACAGGGTATATCACGGAAGCCGAAGACGATGGAAGCATTGTTGTAAACAGCATGAGCGCACAGGGAAGCGTGATTACTTCTCGCAGATTTGCTAACGAGAAAGCAGCACGGGGCGAGATTGACAAAATCATGAGGCAATCGGAACTCAACTCCGTGGATGTCGGAGAGAAGTACAAGGAAACAGCCTCCAACATGCTTGTAGTTGAAACAGCCATCAAGGAAGTTGCACCTGATGCGGACTTGCAGACAGTCCTGCAGAATTACCGAAGGGTGAAGAGTGGGCAGGAAGATATGCCACAGGAACTTATCGAACAGGCAAAGGCAATCGATGCAGCCATAGAACGCAACCGTAATGTTGCCGATGTAAACCGCCCGGAGGCAATCCGTGCAAAACTCAATGAGGAAACAGGGCTTGATGTCGATGCAGCCCTGCGCAAGATGCCGACAGACCGCACCGACGGGGAGAAAGAACTTGTAAATACCTATATCAAGTCTTTGTTCCCGGAGCAGGAACACACGGAGGGCGCACAGACAGCGGATGCGCAAGCCGATGCAGAATACATGCAGCGCATAGAGGAACGCCGGCAGGCATACGATGAGGGCAGAGCAGCCTTTAATATTGCAGATGCAGAGGGCGACCGTTCAGATGCCGATGCAATTGTGCTTCGTCTCCGTGAAGCCTACGATGAAATCGAGCGAGTATTTGCTGATGATGCCGAAATGCGCCTTGCCCAGCTTGAAGATGACCCTTGGGAGGTTATGGGCGACCAGTCGCTCACTCCCGACCAACAGGATGCAGTAGCATACTTCGTCAATTCCAAGGCTGCGATGGATGGACTGAATGATGCCGCCAACGAAAAGGGCGATAACAAACGCGATGAAGCCACACGACAAATAGAGCAACGTACAAACAAACAGAGTGGCATGATACACCCTGCAACGCTGAAAGTCGATGACCGACAGGTTTACATTGTCAGTGGTAATGTTGCCATGTTCCCTGATGGCTCCGCTGTGGATATTCATCATTCTTCGGAGAGTGTTGTCGTATGTGATGCGGAAACAGGTGAGATGAAATTCATATCGCCGGAGCAAATCTACAAGGTAGATGAGCCAATGGACCCTAATATGGAGTTGCAAGCTGCTGATGAGGCAATCAAGGCAGAACAACAGGTCGTTTTAGGTAATGATACAGAAGAAGTACCCGAACAGACGGAAGAGGTTGCCAATGATGGTGTTGCTTCTGATGTACAGAATGAAAATGAGGTAAATTTACCACAAAGTGGGAATATACA
>CALKIW010000062.1 GCA_937995875.1 uncultured Bacteroidales bacterium
TTATTCTTAGATGGCTACGCTGTCCGTTTTTATCCTTGTCACAAACAAATCCCCTGTTTCCAACAATAATTCGTCCAAGACCAGTGATGTTGGCCACCGTATTATCCAGGTAAATAGTGTTGCCTTTGACAACAGGAATAGAGGAAAATACCAGACCAGCATTTGTTGAAAAACCATCCAATATAATTTTCCGGTCACTCAGGATAAATTCTGCCTCCTCAATAGCAATGCGTCGGTTACAGATATAGTTTGGAATGTGGAAATCACAAGACTCACATTGGTAGCCATGACTATTGAGGAAAATCTTATTGCCGCACACTGGACATCTGCTTAATAGATAAATTCTTCTCATATCATTGAGCCTTAAGACTGTTCTTTTCAAGGGATTTTATCAATCTTTTCCCTTGCTTAGTGTTAAGCAGCCAAATGCAGGATGTTCCAATAAACAGGAGTAAGAACAAGCATTTGGACAGGTCACAAGCCTGGTCTGCCACGATAAGGTTGATACCGCTCGCCAAAAAGCAAATAAGCAAAATATAGTCTTTCATAAACTTCTCATCTGTGGAGGGATGGTTAGTCCCTCCGTTCCCTTGTTAGTCTGTTACGTCATAGAAGTAGTCCAACTCCTTGACTGCACATCCTGGCTCTTCCACGATAAAGTAAATTGTCAGGTCAGGCATGAGCTGTCTCAGAACATGACGAAAGTCCGTTGTGCCCCATGCTTCTTCCGCCTCAATGCGGATGGTATCTCCGTCCATTTCATATTCTTGTATGAAACCACGAAGATGGCTTTTTGACAGTTGTTCGTCTGTTGCTCCCAATGCCTTGACGATGTTTCCCTCCCAATCCTTGGAGGCCGTTTCAGAAACAGGCTTCAGCTTTTCAGTCATAAAGCCGTCAATCACGCCATACACTCTTTCCAAATCACTCTTGCCACCCTCGATACGATAGCTTGTACTTGCCCAGTTTGCCATAATGCTTAATATTTAATGATACATTTCCCTTTCGTTCAGCTGCTTTTGCAGCATCGCTGTCGGGATTTCAAATTTTACGTGCAAGAAGGGAGCAAGGCCATCAGGTAGATAAGCAAGGCAATTTGGGGATATTCTCACGGAAAACCCAAATCTCCGATTTGTGGTAGGCTGCTGTGAGAATAGCTCCAAATAGCGTAGCAGTGCATTGCGTTCTGCTGGCCTTGCTAACTTTGCAAAGGAAAATTAAATCCAGACAGTGATTGCAGGAGAGTGTAAACGACAACCCCTATGGGGTCTTGCCCAAAGACATAAGGGAAAAGAGTTGTGCTATGCCTGTAAAGGCACGCCATGAGGAAATGGCTCAACCGCTCTCCCGAAGTCCCACGAAAATCTCTGTTGATGATCCAGCATGGGCAGCAACTGTGTTTTTCATGGGATTAAAACAGCGCAGACGGTTTTAAGGGTTTCTTGTGGAGCCGGTATGCCGCAAGGCGGAAAGTCGCATAACCATCCCAAGCGCAGTGAAAGGACGGCAACAGTGTGCTTTCTGCATAGCGTGAATGAGGATGTGCGACCTGATGCCTGTAGGAACACTGGCTCCACAAGGGGCGAATAGGTATAGGCAAAAGGATAATAGCAGGCTGACCAAAACTTACGTCAGTGTGTTTAGTAAATGGCTGAATGGAAGCGGCTGGCGTGGCAGCGGCTTCAAATTGACGGCAGTGGACGGTAAGAGTTAGGGCTAATGTCAAGAGTGCTGCGAGCATGGGAGCAGCACACGGCAAAATACTTCCGTGGACAGTCACACGGAAGTATTGGGGGTAAGTTAGGGTATGAACTTTTCGAGTTCTATCATCATAGAGTTATACACAACTTTCCTGTAGCCCTCCTTTTTCAGTAAGGCAAGCTCACGCCTTGCATGGGCATTGGCTTGTGCCTTGCTCATGCCGTACTTGCTTTTCATAGGGCGGTTGGGGCGCATGGTCTGTACCTCGTACTCCTCCCTGTATGTCGGCACAAATAATGTACGCTTGATTACTTCTATTTTGGGTATCTTAACATGATTGGAAAAAAATGTGCCCCGATGGTTGATCGGGGCATTACCTTAGATTAGAGTGTTGCAAGCCGTTCTGCAGCCTTGCAAATGAGGTCTTTCAGCTGTTCCTTGTTGAGTTCGGGCAGCAAATCAATGACCATAAAATTCTCGGTGTCCTCAATGTCGATACCTCTTTTAGCAAGAATGGTTTTGATATCTATGCTGCTGAAATCATTGTATGTCTTGCTATCTGTTGTTGTTTCTTTTATTCTGCTTGTATCAGCAAAGATGTTGCTATCTTCAATCTCTGATGGCGCACCCATGCCAATAAAAGCATCAATGCGGAACCTTCGTTCTTCGCCTTTGTCCGTATCGAAGTAGATAAAGTCTTTCCCCGACATATCCACTTGGTTGGAGAGAATGCCGTGCGCATATCTGATTGAGCCATCAACCTTGCGATAGGCAAAAGCAGTCCTGCCCTCAGTCTTCATCTTCTCTTTGAGTTTAATCACAAGAGCAAGGCAAATGTCGTGATGCTCGGCTATCGTACCCTTTCGGAGTTCACCAACCTCAATAAGGTTGTCGATGATGAACGACCGCCATCCTTTGCAGTCCACATCATAGTAGGCAAGAGTATAACGACAATGATGGTTTTCTGTACCACCCTTGATAGTGTGACCTATGCCGTAAAGTGTGCCGCACGCATGACGTTCGGTGCCATCTTTCTTTCTGTACACAAAGGAAACGATGCCCTTGTGGAGTTTGCTGACTAATGTTTCAAACTGATTTTCCATATAGATAGGTTGTTAATTGGTTAAAACATCGCCAAGCAAAACTGCTTGACGGTGTGTGGGTTATTCCTCGTTGATGAGTTCTTTAATGTCTTCTTCTGAATTGACCTCCGTCTGCTTAAAGTAGAAATGGGTATCAAGTGAGCCATTCACATAGCAATCGAATTGCTCTCGCTCGCATCCCTTATCATCAACGTATTCGCTTACCACTTTGAGCCAAAGGATTTCCATTAGGCAGTTTCTGATGTTTGTCAAATCTTGCCCAGCACACTCAAACGCTTCGTCTAAATCCTCGTCTGACCAATCGTAGCCAAAATTAGATTTGAAGTTATCCAACTGATAATCACTGCTTGGACAAAATCCCAAGGAAACCAAAATCATTTCATTGTTTGTCATAATCGTAATGCTTATATGATACTTTTCCCTTTAGTTCTCTGCTGTTTTGCAGCAGGAGGCCGTCGGATTTTCAAATTTTACGTGCAAGAAAGGAGCAAGGTCATCAGGCAGATAAGCAAAGTAATTTGGAGAGATTTTCATGGAAAACCCAAATCTGTGATTTGTGGAAGGCTGCCGTAAAAATCTTTCCAAATAGTATGGCGGTACTTGTGTGTTCTGCCGACCATGCTAACTTTGCAAAGGAAAATAGAAAACCGACGTTCTTCTGTAGAATAGTTGGAAACTAATCAGGATAGATATTTTAAAAGAATACCATTCAAAATATCGTATATAATAACTATTTTGTAATTTTGAAGTGAAACAAAATCACAAAAGAGGCTTATGATAAAGGTTATTCATGTTCAGCTGATTCAGGGAAGGAA
>CALKIW010000063.1 GCA_937995875.1 uncultured Bacteroidales bacterium
CTCGAAACCCATCCCAATTGCGATGTTGTCATCAAGGATATCAAGGTGGATGGCACCTCCGTGGCTTTCGACGACGCACTGATCGACAGAGGAGTTGGGGACGACGGTCCCAATGCGGCTCGCCGTTATATCCTAAATCCTTGGGGAGCTACAGCCGATGATGCCCCGAAATACGCGTTCACATCTACTATTGCTGTAACCATTGGAGTGAAAATGGACAATGGTACGCCTTTCATTACTGAAGACGCTGAGGCTGCTAAGACCATCAGTAAGAGAAAGTAGAACGACTGACGGACCCGGTAGCGCCGGGCCGTCAAACTGATTACTAAAATCAATACTTAAAGAATAGAAACTATGAAACTAAAATATTTATCAGGCATGATGTTGCTGGCGGCAGGCGTTATGTTTACTGCCTGTTCCGATGACGATGACAACTATTCTGCAGCTACAATGCCGATTGTCACTGAAGTCAATACCGGCGATGCCGTTGTTACGGCTGTCAGTGCAGCCATTGCAGAAGGCATTGTAAAGGATTTGAGTGCTGCCGCTTCCAATTCTTACGAGGTTGGAGTGGTGTATAGCACGGCGACAGATCCCACGCAAGGCGGTACAAGGGTGGTGGGCAGTTACCGAAACGACACGGTAAGTACTACGATTAACGGTCTCACAACGGGTGTCACCTACTATTATGCCACGTATGTTTGCTTGCAGGACCGTGTCTATAAGTATGGCGACGTGAAGCAGTTCACCACAACCAACGCTACGGCTACTACCGGTGTGGCTTCCGATGTGAGCTATACCAAAGCAACCCTTGCGGCCGACTTCGCCGGACTCAACGGATTGGCATCTGCAGAAAAGGGTATCAAGGTGGGTTTAACTCAAGATGTCGACAAACTCATGGAAGGCCCCGATTATCAAGTGGGCACGGTGAACGGTTTGTTGCCCGGAGCAACCTATCATTATATGTCTTACGTAAAGGTGGGCAATGGTTATGTTTTGGGCGAAGTGAAGAACTTTACCACCAAGAAGCAGGAGATGGAATATGTTGATCTCGGACTGAGCGTGCTGTGGGCCAAGTACAACCTTGGCGCGGAGCAGGAGCAGGAAGTGGGTACACGCTTTGGTTATGGCGACCGTTCGGGCGAACTATACTCCAAAAATCTCGGCGACTATCCCTCACAGGATATTGCAGATACCGAGTTTGACATCACCAACAGTGTGGAGATCGACGGATCATCGCCCATGTTGAGCGCCATGCCTACTCTCGAACAAGTGAAGGAACTCATAGCCAAGACCACCAAGAAAATAGAAACCCGAAACGGTGTGAAAGGTGTACGCTTCACGGCTGCCAACGGCAATTCCATTTTCCTGCCTTACACAGGCTACCGTAATGGCAAGGAAACCATTGATGACGGAAAAGGATTTTATTGGACCGGTACCGTGAGTCAAGTGAATAATGACTATGCCAACACGCTGACATTCGATGACAATGGTGTTGTGAAAAACGGCAACTCGTTGCGCAGCTATGGCATTGCCCTAAGAACGGTGCGCCCATACGCTGAACTGAAACCGGGCGAAACCGGCAAACTTGCAATAGGCGACTTGGAAAATAACGGCAATCTTCGCATTGAAATCTACAACGAGTACGGAACAACCAAAGGCAATTCCGTTATTGATCCGAGTGCGGTAAAGTTCAACCAAAACATGGTTGTCACATTCAAAATATCAGGTTTGAACGACAATTATAAGGACGATGCTCCCAAGAGCAACATTGCCGGACTGGAATATGCAGCGGCTTCATGGGAGCCTTCCCATTGGTCTTCGCTGGAGGGCGACAAATATGACGCCAACGTAACCGGTGATGGTACTTACACCGTATGGATGGAGACAAATGGAGCTGCAGCCGAAGGAACAGTCGTATTCTGTGTTGATATTAAAAACTTGGCTGCTAACCTTGTAGATCCTTCCAAAGTGAAGGTGGAACTGTTAGGTGTCAAACTTGATGCTGATGTAGAGCAGCCCTTCAATCAAGACATCGTCGCGTTCAATAACAAGGACGGTAACGAAGTAGACGGGCGCATTGAAATATACAACGAATACGGCACTTCGGGTGCAGCGGCCGGTGGCTTCTACAATAGCTCCTTGATGTTCACGGGCACTCAGATTGTTAATTTCACCATAGGCGGAATAGACGGAAACCTGAAAGACGGCGCTTCGAAGAGCTACCGTACGGAGTTGAGCTATGCCGATCAGGACTGGGATCCGTCTTATTGGGGTGGCAGCAAATTCGGCCGTACCACTGTGACGGGCGACGGAACGTATGAGGTTTTTGCCACGCTCAATGGCGAGTGTGCTGGTGCGGTGGTCTGGACCATAGAACTTTACGACCTTTGGAAAGACCTTGTAGACCCGTCTAAGGTAGCTGTCACCATCAACAGCATTACAACCCCGTGCAAGAATTGATATAGGTTGTTAAACTAAAGTCAGCATTAAGGGCGTGGATGCTCAGGAGTCCACGCCCTTGTTGTTGTTAAAACACATATTATGAAAAGAACAATACTTACCGTGTTTTTGTCCTTCGCGCTGTTCTCTCTACACGCACAGGATAATCCCAGAATCACGACAATGGATCTTACGGCCGGTGAACTTGCCCATTATATGGCACCGGGCTGGAATTTGGGCAACACCCTCGAAGCCGGCAGCAACACCAATAATTTTACAAACAATGGCGGAGTCGGTGCGGAGACTGCCTGGCAAGGCACTCGGACCACGCGCGAATTTATCAGCTTTATCAAACAAAGCGGATTCAACAGTGTGCGCCTGCCTGTTTCCTGGGTGATGGGTCACATCACCGACAGATCGTCCATGGTGATTGATGAGGCATGGATAGCTCGTGTAAAAGAGATCGTGGACTATTGCATGGAGGCCAATCTCTACGTGGTGCTCAACGACCACTGGGATGGCGGGTGGCTGGAATACGACGGATTTACCACCGGGGCGGATGTGGCGGCCAAGAAAGAACAACTGCGCAAACTCTGGACTAACATAGCCAACGCATTTAAAGACTACGACCAGCGCCTGCTCTTCGCCGGTTTCAACGAGCCGGGTGTGGGAGCTGCCAGTCCCGAAGCAACGGGAAACCTGATGTTCGACCAATACGGAGAGAATGATAAATTCGTGGATTTCGTGTCGCGTTTGCAGGAATACGAGCAGGTGTTTATCGACGCCGTGCGTGCTACGGGTGGCAATAACGCGAACAGAGTGTTGGTTGTTCAGGGGCCGTTAACCAACTTTGGGAGGACCAATAAGTATTTCGACATCACAAAATTAAGCGATAGTGCCGCCAAACGCCTGATGCTCGAAGTTCACCATTACGACCCATTTCAGTTTTGCGGCATGAGCGAAGACGCCGACTGGGGCAAGGTGTGGTATTATTGGGCCGGCCACGCTCCGAAGCGTGCTTCTGCCAGCCGCGTGGTGCCTGATGCCCAACGTGTGGCGATTCAGACTGCCATGCAAGAGTTGAAAACCAACTTCGTGGACAAGGGCTACCCTATTATCTTGGGAGAATATGGCTGTAACCACAGGACCATAGCCCCCACCGACGGAACTCAGGCCAAGCACGATGAGAGCGTAAAATATTGGTATGGCTTCTCAACGCAGTATGCTTATGAGGCCGGTATCATTCCTTTCGCTTGGGATACTAACAATTTAGGACGCCCCAATATGACGGTGTTCAATCGCTCTGCTGTCTCTATCAACGACGCAACCGTGTATGAAGGCATCTTCGACGGTGACAAGTCTGGGCGAACAGCCTACAACGCCATTTATCCCAAACCCTCTACCACCAGTGGTGTTATGCAGGTTGAGGACAGAGGTAAAGCTCCTGTTGCCGTTTACGACGTGTGTGGTCGGTTGGTTGCTTCCAATGTGGCGAGCTTGCGGAAGGTTTCATTGGGTAAGGGAGTGTACGTGTATAAAGGGAGAAAAGTTGTGGTAAAATAACTTCAAATAGCACACATTAGTGCGGAGGCGATGCAGCAAGACAAGTGTTTTTCAGAAATTTTATGGCACTTTTCCAACTGCATCGCTTCCGCTTTTTCATCGTATGATGTAAGTTTTTCTTCACTAAAAAACGATGTTCCAAAAGTTCCATTCTAAGTTTCTTTTTCCACGATTATGGAAAAAGAAATACGTTTATTCTGCAAAATCATTTTCTTTTTTCTATAGCCATGTTGTCACGGTTTTACGATTGGATATTAATCGCCGTGCGTTGAAGGCTTGACGACCGTGCGACAAAGGTTTAGTCGCCATGCGGTTGAGCTTCAACCGCTCAGCGATAAAGGCTTAACCGCGACGTGGCAGCAGCAAGATTTTAGAAAAACAACGGTCTCACGAGTGTAATGTTCTGATATTCAGAAATATAGATTAAAGTGCAAAATTTTGGCTTATTCCGAATAATTATTTTTATATTTTCAAATAAGCGCGCTATGGAGAGGCTTTTGTCATGAACTTTCAACGGATATCATGATTGCTGGCTTGCACAAAATCCAAATGATGTTTTGCTTAAAGTTAGGTCGGACAAGTCGGACGGGTCACACTGATCGGATAGGTCAGGCCAGTCCGACTGGTCTGAGAAGCCAGACAATAGGCAGACACGCGAGCCGTGCATTCCTATGACAAAATGCCATTGCGAATGGTTGAAAGGGCCTAAAAAACAGATTAAAATGTTTGGCTGTTTCCTTGCGTATCGCTATATTTGTATGTTATTTATTATCACTACAAAAATAGTTCGGCTATGTCCATGAAATATAATCTACCATACATTCTGTTGACATTACTATTGCAAATCAGTCCGATACTTACATTCGGTCTCCCTGCGAACATTGATTTTCATAGTCTGAGCACCTCCGATGGCTTATCCAATGGTCAGGTCAATGATATTTACCGCGACACGCGCGGATATATCTGGTTTGGCACGCAGTCGGGTCTGAGCCGATATGACGGCTTCCGCTTCAAGGTGTTCTATTTTGACGGCTTGAACAAATATTCACTCCCCAACAACTGTGTGGAGGGCATACAGGAAGACGGCGATGGAAAGTTGTGGGTGCACACGTCTTCGGGTTATTGCATCTATGACCCGCTGACCGAAAGATTTGATGCCGACATGGAGCAATATTTCAGCACTTTCGGCATCACGGGGCAACCGGACAAGGTGTTGATAGACAGTAGCAAGAATCTGTGGGTGTCTGTGCCCGGAGCGGGTATCTTTTTCGTAGACGTCGAACGAAAAACGTCCAAGCTGCTGGAATTCAGTAAACCGTTGAGGCGCCATCTCGTGATAAGTATGACCTGTCGGAACGGACGGATGGTGGCCAACTTCGACAACGGACACATGGTTGCCGTTGATGTTGCTACCGGGCGACCGGTGTGGCAAAGCGATTATCTGGCCAGCCATCACAAAAAAACAAATGAAAGTGTGACTACTTTTATTGACAAATTTGACAACTATTGGGTGGCAGTCAACGGACTTACCAGCATTTATTGCTCGTCGGAGAACAAATGGTATCTCTCTGCCAACGATTTTCTGACGCGACGCGGTTATACGCTGCCGTTCCAAGGTACGTTGTTGCTGAAAGATATGGCAGACGATGGCGAGCAGGGGTTGTGGATAGCCACCGACCATCTGGGACTGTTACACCTCGACCATGCAACCAAGCAGCTGAATCAATATACCTACAATCGCAACGTTCCCACCTCAGTGGCCAACAACACCATTCAGAGCTTGTTGGTAGACAATGCCGGAGCGTTGTGGGTTGGATGCTACAAGAACGGAATTTCCTATTATTCGCCTTCACAGTCTAAGTTCAGGACGCTCCCCATCGGTGATGTCTGCACGATTACCGAAGACCACTCCGGACTGCTCTGGTGTGGCACCAACGATAAGGGTATCGTGGTCTACAATCCAAAGACCGACAGCCAACGAACATACGATATGGGTGTAACCCGTCTTGGCTCCAACGTGGTGGTGAGTTCGCTGACGGCTCGTGATGGCAGCCTGTGGTTTGGCGCGTTCAATGGCGGTCTTGTGCATTACCGTGAAGGACAATGGAAGGCCTATCGTGCCGATGGCAGGAGCGGTCTGCTCAGTGACAACGTTTGGAGCCTCTGCGAACTGCCCGATGGGCGTATTGCGGTAGGAACACTGGGAGCCGGACTACAGGTGCTGGATCCGAAAACGGGCGCTTTCGCAAACTATACAGCGGAGAAAAACCAATTGGGTTCCGACTATATCAACTCAATCGTATTGGGGCACGACGGCAGACTGATCATGGGACACTCGGTGAACTATTCAATACTCGACCTCAAGAGTGGAAAGGTGGAGAATTTTTCGAGCAACAGGGCAGGAGTCCCGTTTCTCAGCACGCAGGTAAATCAGATATTCGAGGATTCCAGAGGCATTATCTGGATGGCCACTGCATCGGGCGTTAATGCCTACGACGCCAAGACCGACCAGTTGGCTACGCTCGATTGGCAGGTGGGCATGACGGGAACGGTGGCTTGTTCGGTGGTGGAAGATCTTGACCACAATATGTGGTTGGTGAGCGACCACGGTGTGGCGAGAGTGGTTGTAAAGAAGAACGATGGGCAATGGGATTTCTTTACGATAAGTTTCAACAGTCTCGACGGATTGCAGGACCGACAGTTCAACTATCGCTCTATCCTGTTGGCGAGCAATGGCTCGGTGGTAATTGGCGGTCAGGATGGGCTGAACATCATCCCGCCACGGAAAATAACCCATCATCGTAGTAAGGCACGCGTCATATTCTCCGGGCTTGTACTCTTTGACCATCCCTTGAAAGTGGGAGAGGAGTATGACGGGCACACGGTATTGAAACGGAGTTTGGAGGAAAGTCGAAAACTCCATCTGAAATACAACGAAAATGCTTTCACGGTGCAACTGGCATCGAGTGAGGTGAGTATTCCGAAAAAAACGCGGTTCATGTATCGTCTGAAAGGTTTTTCGGATAAATGGTATTTTACGACCGAAGGACAAAGCAATGTGACCTATACGGGCATCCCTTCGGGCCACTACACACTGGAAGCCCGCGTGGTGACGCGCTACGGCGTGATCAGCGACGAGGTGAGCCGTCTGGAAATCACCATTGCTCCTCCTTTCTATCGGTCTTTCTGGGCTATATTGCTTTATATTGTTATCCTGGCGCTCGCTGTATGGTATGCCCGCCGGATGATTATACGCCGGCAGCAAACGAAGTTTGAGATGCAGCAGATGCAGCTTGAGGCTGAACGCACACGGGAGCTGAACGAGATGAAGCTCACGTTCTTCACCAATGTAAGTCACGAACTAAGGACACCGCTCACGCTCATCATTTCTCCTCTGACCACAATGATGAACAAGGAAACCGACCCAGACAAGAAGCGGAGTTTGGGGCTGATACACCGCAATGCCATGCGTTTGCTCGATATGGTGACACAGATTCTCGACTTCCGCAAGATGGAAAAGCAAAAGGAAACCTTGAATCTGTCTACGGGAGACATCGTGGATTATGTGCGGAGCATTGTCGAGACAGTGAGTGCGCTCAACGGAAAGAAGGTGGATGTGAGTTTCAATTCTGCCTGCGACAGTCTGCTGATGAATTTCGATGCCGATAAAGTGCGCAAGATGGTAGACAACATTCTGTCTAACGCATTGAAGTTTACGCCTGAGGGTGGCAAAGTGGAGGTGTCGTTGCTGCGTTGTGCCGGGAATGGCGAAGACAAAGACGACGAACAATTACAAATCAGAATTGCTGATACCGGCATTGGTATCAGCGATGAGGATAAGGCGCATGTCTTTGAGCGTTTCTATCAAGCCCATCATGCTAAGGATAGTTCGTATGGAGGAACGGGTGTGGGACTGCACCTCGTTCATGGCCTGGCCAAACTGCATGGCGGTGATGTGACGGTGGCCGACAACCCCGGTGGTGGGACGGTGTTTACCATTACGTTGCCTGTACGACATGATGAGTCGTTGCAGTGCATACCCGTGAGCCAACAGATGGAGCCGGACTATACGCTGTCGGATAACGGGAACGAGGCACAGACAGAGGCAACGGAGTCTGATGCGACGTCTGAAACGTCGCCCCTTTACGAGGTGTTGATTGTAGACGACAGTCAAGATTTCTTAGCGTTCATGGCCGAAGAACTCGGCACAAGATTCAAGGTGAGGGAGGCGGCCAACGGAAAGGAAGCGCTGGATCGTATCAGTGAGCATAAGCCCGATATTATATTAAGCGATGTCATGATGCCCGAAATGGACGGAAATGAGTTGTGCCGACGGGTAAAAGGAAACAAGGAGACGTGCAACATTCCGTTTGTTATGCTCACCGCGCGCCTGGCTCAGGAACATCGGATGGAAGGAATGGAGAGCGGTGCCGATGATTACGTGACCAAACCTTTCAATCTGGATCTGCTCTATTTGCGCATGGAGAATCTTATCAAATGGCATAGAATGTCGCCCGATGAAAAGACGGGCAAGGTGCAGGCAGAACTCAAGCCGATGGTGATAACGTCTCTCGACGAGCAATTAGTGAAGAAAGCAACGGCTTATGTCGATGAAAACATATCGGACACCACGATTACCGTTGAAACGATGGCACAGCATTTGGGAATGAGCAGGGTGCATCTCTATAAGAAAATGTTGTCGATTACGGGTAGCACACCGTCGGAATTCATGCGCCAAATTCGGATGCGGCGGGCAGAACAACTGCTGCGTTCGAGCCAATTCTCGGTGAGCGAAGTGGCCTATAAAGTGGGATTCAACATTCCCCGCTACTTCTCTAAATATTTCAAGGAAATGTATGGCATGAACCCTTCACAGTATAAAAAACAGTCGCAAGACGAGGAATAATCGTGGAGTTTAACATTTTGAGTATGGGTTAGCAACATTTGGTGACTCTATTTGCAAGCCGTATCAAGGGCTTGCTTGCTTGTTTTGCGTATCTTTGCAATACTACTAAAAATGAATATTATGAAGATATCAAAGTTCTTGTTGGCTACCGCAGGCCTGTTCCTGACGTTGGGACTTTCTGCGGCAGATTATAAGGTAGAGTCTGATTATGTGACGATTCCCGTGAAGACGCCTGGGGCTACAGGTCCCAAGATGGTGCGTTTGCAAATTGTAAATGGGAAGATTATCCGAGTACAATCCACGCCTGAGACAACATTCCCTACAAAGGAAAGTCTCATCATAGTGCCCCGGCAGGCGTTTACTGATTTTAAGGTGCGGCAAGATGGTGACCGGGTCGTGGTGACGACATCTGCGATTCGCGCCTATGTTGATTCGCGCGATGGCAGGGTGGAGTTTTACGATGCGAAAGGCACAAACCAATATCTCGCAGAATCTGCGCAGAAGGGTAAGACTTTCGAGCGTTTCCGCGTTCCTGACAGAGAAATCGGGGTGGACAGTCGCATCACTGAGGACCAACGTTTAGGATGGACATGGAATGCCTCTTTCCAATCGCCCGACGATGAGGCCTTTTACGGGTTGGGACAGCATCAGAGTGAGGATCTGAACATGAAGGGTAAAAACGAAGACCTGTTCCAATATAACACGAAAATCAGCGTTCCTTTTGTGCTTTCCAACAAGGGCTACGGATTGTTGTGGGACAGCTATTCGTATTGCCGTTTTGGCAACCCAGAGGATTATTTGCAACTGCATCGGGCCTTTACCTTGTATAATAAGGAGGGAAAGAAAGGCTCGCTCACCGGTACCTACATGGCAGCAGATGGGACTGTTGTCACGCGTGGGGAAGACAGTGTTTACTATGAAAATTCGGAGACAATAGTCAATCTGCCGAAGAACTTCAGTTTTAAAGGCTCTCATGTTACCTATGAAGGTTATATCCAGGCACCTGTAGAGAATTTGTATCGGTTTATTCTTTACTATGCAGGTTATGTGAAAGTGTTTATCGATGGCAGGGAAGTCGTTCCGGAAAGATGGCGCACGGCATGGAATCCGAACTCCTATAAGTTTAACTATCCGATGAAAAAGGGTGCAAAACACAAACTTTTCATCGACTGGTATCCGGATGGAGACGTGAGCTATTGCGGGCTTCGGGCTGCCACTCCCCGCTCGGAGAAGGAACAACATCAGCTCAATATATGGAGCGAGATGGCACAGGATATGGACTATTACTTCATTGCCGGTGAGAATATGGACGAGGTTATTTCAGGCTATCGCACCTTGACGGGCAAGGCTCAGGTGGTGCCGAAATGGGCAATGGGCTTTTGGCAGAGCCGGGAGCGATACAAGAGTTCGGAGGATATAGAGTCGACGCTGAAATATTTCCGCGACCATCACATCCCCGTAGACAATATTGTGCAGGACTGGAACTACTGGAAAGATGACGCATGGGGCAGTCATGAGTTTGATGCTTCGCGCTTCCCGAATCCGCAAGCCATGCTCGACAGCGTTCATGCGATGAACGGACGCTTCATGATTTCGGTTTGGCCAAAGTTCTACGTCACTACCAAGAACTATAAAGAATTGGATGCCAATGGTTGGATGTATCATCAGGCGGTGAAGGACAGCATTCGCGACTGGGTAGGACCGGGCTATATAGGCTCTTTCTATGATGCCTATGCGGAGGGTGCCCGTAAGATGTTCTGGCGACAGATGGATGAGAATCTCTATTCCAAATATAAGTTTGGCATCGACGCTTGGTGGATGGATGCCTCAGAACCCAACGTTCGCGACTGCACGCCGATGTGGTATCGCAAGGCGCTTTGCGGCTCAACGGCTCTCGGCTCTTCTACCGAATACTTCAACGCTTATTCTATTATGAACGCAGAAGCCATATATAATGGACAGCGCTCTGTGAACCCCAACCAACGTGTATTCCAGCTCACCCGCAGCGGATTTGCCGGCCAACAGCGTTACAGTACGGCTTCGTGGAGTGGAGACATTGGTACGCGCTGGGAAGATATGCGTGCTCAAATGACGGCCGGAATGAACTTCTCGATGTCCGGAATACCAATCTGGGGAATGGACATTGGCGGCTTCTGTGTGGAAGATCGATATGTAAAGGCACAGCAGGAATACGACCGTACGAAGGTGGAAAATGAGGATTTGAAGGAATGGCGCGAGTTACAGACCCGATGGAGCCAGTTCGGGGCGTTTGTTCCCTTATATCGTGCGCATGGCCAATGGCCAACGCGTGAAGTGTGGAACATTGCTCCTGAAAACCACCCCGCCTATCAGAGCATTCTCTTTTACGACAGATTGCGTTATCGACTGATGCCTTACCTTTACAGCATGGCTGGTGCTGTCCACTTCGACGATTATACAATGATGCGTGCGTTGGTGATGGATTTCGGTAGCGATAACAAGGTGCTCGATATTAAGGATCAGTGGATGTTTGGGCCTGCCCTGATGGCTTGCCCGGTGGGAACGTACAAATCGCGCAGTCGTGACGTATATTTGCCGAAGCAACGCGGGTGGTACGACCTATATACCGCTGCCTATTATGAGGGTGGACAAACCATAACGGCCAATGCACCATACGAGCGGATACCTGTCTATGTGCCGGCGGGAGCGATTCTTCCCTTTGGTCCGGAGATAGAATGGACAGACCAAAAACCGGCTGATGACATCAAACTTTATGTGTATGCCGGCCACGATGGCGAGTTTACACTCTATGAAGATGAAGGCACCAACTATGATTATGAAAAGGGTAAGTACTCAACCATCCGCTTTGTATATGACGATGCAAAGAAAACGCTGACCATAGGAGACCGTCAGGGAAGCTATCCGGGAATGCTTGAGAAGCGCCAGTTCACCATTGTTTATCATCAGCCCGGAACAACGGTAGATGGTCTTGATGTGAACAAGGCAACCGGACAACAAGTCGATTACGACGGAAAGTTTGTTTCGGTAAAGCTCAAATAATCTGAAGGACGCCCGCCATTCTTACGTGGTACTACTTTCATGACACATTGATTCAATACACTATGAACAAGAAAAATAGGCGAGTAGGATTTGCATTTGCCAAACCTTCATACTGGATGGTTTTGCTGTGGGTGTGCCTTGGCAGTATAAATGCATCTGCTCGAACACGGCAACTGTTTGATGCAGACTGGCTTTTCTGTCTGGATGACAAGGCAGAGATGGCACAACAAACATACGATGACAGTGGGTGGCGCAAGCTGAATCTGCCCCACGATTGGGCTATCGAGGGAGATTTCTCGGTGAATAATCCCAGTGGGGCAGGTGGAGGAGCCTTGCCCGGAGGAGTCGGCTGGTATAGAAAGCACTTTAATGTTGCTTCCATCGAGCCACAACGCCGCGTATTTCTCGCTTTCGACGGGGTGTATATGAACTCCACGGTTTATGTCAATGGACAGGAAGTGGGACATCGTCCGTATGGTTACAGCAGCTTTGAATATGATATTACAAAGTTTCTGAAGCTGGGAGACAATGTGATTGCGGTCAAGGTGGATAATGGAGATCAGCCCAATTCACGCTGGTATAGCGGTTGTGGCATCTACCGCCATGTTTGGCTCACAACGACAAATGCACTCCATTTTGAGCGGTGGGGCATACAAGTGGTCACTACTCCCAATGGCGGGGTGACCGTCAATGCGCGATATGTGGATGAGACACAGCGTGGTGCGCGACCTGTCATTCGTCATACCGTTTATGATAAGCGTGGAAAAACGGTTGCCAAGTCGATGAGTAGGACAAGTTCGCAGCGCATGAAAGTGAAGCAGCCACAGCTCTGGAGTATGGATAATCCGTATGTCTACACGGTGAAGTCGGAGTTGATCGTCAATGGAAAAACCGTTGATGAGGTGATGACGACAACCGGATTTCGTGACTTCCGCTTTGATGCCGCAACCGGTTTCTGGCTCAATGGCCGGAATATCAAGCTCAATGGCGTATGCGAACATCACGACTTGGGTTGCCTTGGAGCGGCATTTTATGAAGACGCTATGCACAGAAAGCTCCTTAAACTCAAGGAAATGGGTGTGAATGCCCTACGTTGTACTCACAATCCTCCGGCTCCGGAAGTGCTTGATATGTGCGACACGATGGGTATAGTCGTGATAGATGAGAGCTTCGATATGTGGCGACGCAAGAAGACTCGCAATGACTACGCACGCTTCTTCGACGAGTGGCACGAGCGAGATCTTGCCGACTTGGTGAAGCGTGACCGCAATCACCCTTCAATCTTGGCATGGAGTATCGGGAACGAAGTGCTCGAACAGTGGTCGAGTGCAGAGGCTGACGAACTGACTTTGGAGCAGGCAAATCTTTTGCTCAATGCCGGACACAAAGTTGAAGTGAGCGATAGTGTGCATCCCAATGCTATCCTCACGCAGCATCTGGCCGATATCGTGAGACACCATGACGCCACCCGTCCTATCACGGCGGGATGTAACGAGCCATCCCCCGACAACCATTTGCTTAAAAGTGGAGCCATTGATCTTGTGGGCTTTAACTATCACCATCAGTGGATAAAAGATGTTCCGCAGAACTTTCCAGATAAGCCTTTCTATATGTCCGAGAGTGTTTCTGCTTTGCAGACACGAGGATTCTATCCTCAACAGGGAGACACAATTCTGATGATGCCGGCGCGATGGGATAAGCCATACACCGACCCCACCTTGATGTGCTCGGCCTACGACAATCAACACGTACCTTGGGGCTCTACCCACGAGCAAACATGGAATGCCGTGAAGCATACGCCTTACTGTTTCGGACAGTTCATCTGGACAGGCTTCGACTATATTGGGGAACCAACACCCTATAGCTTCCCGGCCCGGAGTTCATACTTCGGCATCATTGATTTGGCCGGATTTCCGAAGGATGTGTATTATATGTATCAGAGCGAATGGACGCAGCGTGATGTGCTTCACCTTTTCCCGCATTGGAATTGGCTTCCCGGACAAACTGTGGATATGTGGTGTTATTACAACAATGCTGATGAGGTAGAATTGTTTGTCAATGGTAAAAGTCAGGGCATTCGACGTAAAACGCCCCCGGCGCCAGCCTCAGAGCGATACACTTTACCTCTGAAACTAAGCAGCGAAGCTACCGAATTCCATGTGGCGTGGAAGGTGAAGTTTGAGCCGGGAGAAGTTAAAGTGGTTGCTCGGAGAGAGGGGAGAGAAGTTGGCAGTAAGGTGATTCGCACGGCAGGCGCACCCCATCATATCCGTCTTACGATCGATTACGATGGCCGACAATACCATCATGTGCGAGCAGACGGCACCATTGCTGATGGTATTCAAGATTTGGTGTTTATCAACGCAGAAGTTGTGGATCGAGACGGCAATCTCTGTCCGAATGCCGAAAACCAGCTGTTTTTCGATGTTGAAGGTGGAGAGATTGCTGGTGTAGACAATGGTAGCCAGATCTCGCAGGAACGATTTAAGGCCAACCACCGCAAGGCCTTCTTCGGAAAGTGTATGATTGTAGTTGCTCCGGAAGCACTGAAAGCATTGAAGATCAAGGCGAAGGCGGTGGATTTAGAGCCGGCAGAATTAACAATACAATAGGATAGCTCTTGGAGTGAAGCACCTATGCTGATGTGTCTTTTTATGTTCCGACACCTCACAAAAGTATAGCATACATGACAGTAAAACGAAAAATAGATGAAACACTATCTATTTTTCGTTTTACAGAAGTTAAGATTTAGCGATAAAAGTGTTACCTTTGCACAAGGAGAAACCACTGCATGGAGCAGAGGTATGCTCCGCTCTATCAAATGATATAAACAAAAAGAAATAAGACTATGAATAGAACTCAACTCATTGATGCTTTAGCCAAAAAAACAGACATTTCTAAGGCGAAAGCGGCCACATACGTAAACACGATGTTGGGCATCATTGCCGACAATCTTTGTGAGGGTGATCAGGAAGTCGCCATTCCTGATTTTGGACGCTTCTTTATTAAGCATATGGCCGAACGAAAGGGTACGAATCCTGCCACTGGTGAAAAAATTACCATCGAGGCGCGTGACAAGGTGGTGTTTAAGGCTTCCGACAACATCAGCATTTTTTCGCGCAAGCACAGTTAAAACGGCTTTATCATCGAATCTTTACACGCAAAAGCCCAACGAACGATCGTTCGTTGGGCTTTTGCGTGTATTCTTTTCGTGTGCTGAAATGCCATAGAAACGGGAGTGTTTCTCGTCGTTTCGCATCACACAGACTGCCGCTCGTTTTAACCTAAGTATTTGATGAGCAGCTTGGCGTGTCCGCTTTCGCGCAATTTTACGATGCTTTTTTCGCGAATCTGACGCACGCGTTCCCGTGTCAGTCCCAGTTGGTCGCCAATCTCTTCGAGTCCCTTCTCGTGGCAACCTATACCGAAACATTCGCGGATAATGGTAATTTCTCTCTCTTTCAAAACGTTGCGCAGCACCGCATCAAGTTCCTTTGCCATGCTTTCATAGTCCACCTGCTTATCGGCCCGACTGTCATCTCCAGATGAGAGCACGTCGGCCATGCTGTTGTCATCGTCCTCCTGAAAAGGAGCGTCGATGCTCATGTGATGGTTGTCGGCTTTGATGGTCTGGTCTATCTTGGATGCTTCGATGTTTGTCAGTTTGGAAAGCTCCTGAACGGAAGGACGTCTCTGATTTTCCTGCTCAAACTTAGCAATCTCAGAGTTGATTTTAGAGAGCGCACCAACCTGATTCAGCGGCAGTCGAACAATGCGGCTCTGCTCTGCAATAGCCTGGAGAATGCTTTGACGAATCCACCAGACAGCGTACGAAATGAATTTGAAACCACGAGTTTCGTCAAATTTTTCGGCAGCTTTCACAAGTCCAATGTTGCCCTCGTCGATGAGGTCGGTGAGACTCAATCCCTGATGCTGATATTGCTTAGCTACAGACACGACGAAGCGGAGATTGGCTTTCACCAATTTCTCTTTGGCACGTTCACCCTCTTTTCCGCCCTTGCGTATGGCCTGTGCCAATTCTATTTCCTCCTCAACGGTAATCATTGGCACACGACCTATCTCCACTAAATATCTGTCCAGAGCCTCACTGGAACGATTAGTTATACTCTTTTGAATTTTTAGCTGACGCATATTTACCTTTCCTAATTACTGTGTTGTGACTAATACCTGATAATCCTAAAAAACCCAATTCTACTTTGTAAAATGGATTGCAAATTTATGAAATTAATCGTAAATAATGTACTTTTAATCTGTTTTTAACAGCTTGGCACCTCGAACAGGCCTTTTTTCCTGTTTTTATTGAGCTCTTTTCACGAGTTTTACCACATTTTCAACGTGTGGAGTATGCGGAAACATATCAACGGGTTGTACGGCCACCACTTTATAATCTTGATCAAGCAGGGCCAAATCACGGGCTTGGGTTGCGGGGTTGCAGCTCACATAGACAATGCGCTGGGGAGCAGCAGCCAATATAACATCGACAACATCTTGATGCATTCCCGCACGAGGGGGGTCGGTAATGATGATGTCGGGACGACCGTGTTCCTGTATGAATTCTTCTGTGAGAATATCTTTCATATCTCCTGCCAGAAATTCCGTATTCTCGATATGGTTAATCCGACTGTTTGTTTTCGCATCCTCGATAGCCTCAGGCACAAATTCTATGCCAACAACTTTGCTTGCCTTTTTGGCAACAAAATTGGCAATGGTGCCTGTGCCGGTGTATAGGTCGTAGATGAGCGGTGGCTCTTGAGAAGCTTCGGAGTGCTCGTCAGCATCAAAACAGTATGACTTCACCACGCTGTAAAGGTGATAAGCCTGCTCGGTGTTGGTCTGGTAGAAACTCTTGGGACCCACCTTGAACTTCAAATCATCCATTTTTTCACAGATAAAATCGGAACCCTTGAACGTCGTTAGTTCCAGGTCGCCGAACGTGTCGTTGCCTTTTTGGTTGTCCACGTATAGCAGCGAAGTTATTTGTGGAAAAGTATCAGCAATATGTTGGAGCAGCTTTTGGCCCATTGCTTCATCCTCAGGAGTGTCATAATGGAACTGAACGAGCAACATCCACTCGCCCGAATTGGATGTGCGCAACATCAGATTGCGCAACATTCCGTGCTGTGCGCGGATGTCGTAGAAGGTCATGCCTATTTGTTTGGCGTAGCGCTCCACCTCGTTGCGTATGTCGTTATGCAAGTCGTCCATGAGCCAGCATTTCCGTATGGGATAAATCTTATCGAATGCTCCGGTGATGTGGAAACCGATGGCAGAGTTGTCTTGAGCGTTCAAGTCTAATTGTTCGTCGGCCAGTTCTTCTTTAGTGTACCATCGTTTGTTGCTACAGCCAAATTCCAACTTGTTGCGATATTCCGCAGTTTTCACCGATCCCATAATTGGGCTGAATTCGGGCAGTTCTATTTTACCGATGCGTGAAAGCAGGTCGAACACTTGGTTTTGTTTGGCTTTCAACTGTTCTTCGTATGGCAAATTCTGCCATTTGCATCCCCCGCAGATGCCAAAGTGTTCGCACATGGGGGTTGCACGCACCTTACTTAATTCAACGAAGCGTTCAACTCGTCCTTCGCAGTAGCTTCGTCTTTTCTTCACAATCTGTACATCGACAATGTCGCCGGGCACACAAAAAGGCACAAACACCACTTTGCCGTCATGATGAAACAGACTTTTTCCTTCTGCGGCAACAGCTTCTATGGTAATATTCTCAAGTAATGGGAGATTTTTTCGCTTTCGGCTCATAATATTTATATTTGGCTGCAAAGTTAGTGATTAATCTTGAATTATGGGGAACTGTGCTATATATTAAGCAACCAAACAAGTATAAAAAATGGCAAAGAAGATAAAATTTCGCAATAAACTGCTGAATAAGTGACAAAAAGGAAAGGCCTATTCTCTTTTGAAAATCTGCGGGAATGGTCGAGAGCGTGTCAGCAGTAGCCAAAATCGTCATAAGGAGAACTATTTGCTTTATCAAGGGTGTTTATAAAATGCCTGACATGCAAGACAGAAGACACGACGAAAGAAAGGCTTGAAAGTATGACAACTATGGGGCCAGGTACAAAGAATGCAACGGCCATAATGATGACAGATAAAGCGGCTATAATGCCAAAGCTGAAGTAGCCCCTCTTTTTTCTCATTTGTGCTGACTTTAATTCAGCTTGAAACATACGAATAAAATCTGAAATATACAAATAAAAAATAAAAAAAATGGATAGGCAATTTCAATTTCAGGTTAAAAGTAAGCTCTTTTGGATTTGTAAAATATCATCATGTTATCAGCATAGTGTGCT
>CALKIW010000064.1 GCA_937995875.1 uncultured Bacteroidales bacterium
GTCGTGGAAGTCGATGCAATAATAATAAGATGGTTGATGCAACCACTCTCACGACCGTACACGACATAAGCAAGGTGTTGTGAAAAGTCGTATCTTTTATCCCAACATCTTCTTCAGCAGTTCGGGAATTTCGCTTGTTTCCTTGCCCACAGGCACTCCGACTGCCTCAAAGGCGGCAACTTTGCCCTCTGCCGTACCGGATCCACCCGATATAATAGCACCCGCATGGCCCATTTGTTTGCCCGGAGGTGCCTGACAACCGGAGATAAAGGCGGCCACCGGTTTGGTCACATTTGCCTTGATAAACTGAGCTGCACGCTCTTCGGCATCGCCACCTATCTCGCCGATGAGGGCGATGGAATCGGTATCGGGGTCATCTTGGAACATCTGCAAGAGGTCTTCAAAATAGAGTCCCACCACAGGGTCTCCACCAACACCAACGGCGGTAGACACACCCATGCCGGCAGCAGCAAGGTTTGCCACCACTTCGTAGGTCAGTGTACCGCTACGGCTAATCACACCCGTGTGCCCCTTCTTGAACACATTGGCAGGCATAATGCCTACCATGCTCTTTTCCGGAGAAATCAGTCCGGGACAGTTTGGGCCGATAACCTGCACACCTTTCACTCGGGCATAACGCTGCACCGCCACAGCGTCGATCGTCGGCACTCCCTCGGTGATGCAAACCAACAACTTAATGCCACCGTCTATCGCCTCTAACATCGCGTCCTTGGCAAACGCCGCCGGCACAAAGATGATGGATGTGTTGGCACCCGTTGCTGCCACCGCATCTTTCACGGTGTTGAACACAGGAATGCCGTCTACTTCCTGTCCGGCCTTCCCCGGTGATGTTCCACCCACTACATGGGTACCATACTCTTTCATTTTGGAAGCGTGGAAGCTCCCGTCTCGTCCGGTAATGCCCTGAACGATGACTTTTGTATCTTTATTGATTAGAATGCTCATGGTTTTTTTAATTCATAATTCAAAATTCAGAATTCACAATTAGCAGCAAAACCGCCTCATAGAATTCTAAATTCTTCACTCTTCGTTCTTCACTCTACTTTTGCTCCTTGCTCAGTTTCACTGCTTTTCGACCGGCGTCGGCCATGCTTGTGCCCACATGAAACTTCGTGCCTTCGAGCAGTTTGCGGCCTTCTTCCTCATTTGTCCCCGTGAGTCGGATAACGATGGGAATATCAGTCTCCACAACTTTAAATGCTTCCAACAAGCCCTTCGCCACATCGTCACACCGCGTGATGCCCCCAAAGATATTGATAAGTACGGTATTTACATGCTTGTCGGAGAGCAGGAGCTTCATGGCTTCAACGATTTTCTCAGGATTGGAACTACCGCCAATGTCGAGGAAGTTGGCCGGCTCACCGCCGTAGAGTTTAATCATGTCCATAGTGGCCATGGCCAGTCCGGCCCCGTTCACCATACAACCGATGCTACCGCCTAAATTCACATAACTGAATCCCTTTTCCTTAGCCTCATGCTCCTTGCATTCCTCTGCGGTAGGCTCAAACAATGCGGCCACATCGGCATGACGGAACAGCGCGTTTTCGTCGAACGTCATCTTGGCATCGATGGCCTTCAACGACCCGTCCTTGAGTTTCACCAACGGGTTGATCTCAACCAGTGAGGCATCTTTTTCCATGAACAGACGGTACAGATTCTTGAACAACGGCACGGCCTGTTTCACCTGTGCCCTATCGTCGAATAACTTGAACGCAGCCTCGCGAGCCAGGAAATCGGCCATACCCACCAATGGGTCGATCACGATTTTCTCTATTTTCTCAGGCGTTTCGCGCGCCACCTGCTCGATGTCCATACCTCCCTCTCGGCTCAACATCATCAGCGGGCACTTCGACTTGCGGTCAATAAGAATGCTCACATAGTATTCCGAATCAATGTCTACGGCCTCACCCACCAACACGCGGTCTACAGTGAAGCCCTTGATGTTCATACCGAGAATGGTCTCAGCATGGTTTCGGATTTCGGCAGCCGTTGCTCCAAGTTTCACACCACCGGCCTTTCCGCGACCGCCCGTGTGCACTTGTGCCTTCACCACAGCCTTCTCTACACCCAACTTCTCATAGGCTTCCACAGCCTCATCAGGTGTTTGGCAAACCACACTGCGGTCTACCGGCACCCCATATTGGGCAAAAAAGGCCTTCGCCTGATATTCATGTACCTTCATAGTAAAGTTATTTTAATAGAATTGATAATTGTCCATACGCTTTGTACAAAAGTACGAAAATATCATTAGCATCAAAAAAAAACAAGAGGAAAAGTGCATGATTTTACTATGACTGAATAGGTATGCCTGAATTATCCCATGAAAGCCACCATCCTGCCTTACTTTCGCCATTGCTCCGTTTCCTCCCTACAGATTAGCATTTTATGACGTGCCAAATATTCACTTCGCTTCTCTACTGTCACATTTTTCCACAAATCCCTATCTCTCTGCCATCTATTTCAATATAAATCCTTACCTTTGCAATTATAAAATCTTAACGGTCATGAAACAGAATTTATTGATATACAACACCCTTACACGCACAAAGGAACTGTTCAAACCGCTGCATGCCCCCAATGTGGGGATGTATGTGTGCGGGCCAACCGTGTATGGCGACCCACATTTGGGGCACGCCCGCCCGGCTATCACCTTCGACGTGCTCTTCCGCTATCTCAAACACATCGGGTATAAGGTGCGCTATGTGCGCAACATTACCGACGTAGGGCATCTCGAACACGATGCCGACGAGGGCGAAGACAAGATTGCCAAGAAGGCACGGTTGGAACAACTGGAGCCTATGGAGATTGCCCAGCACTACACCAACCGTTATCATAAGGCTATGGAAGCCCTCAACGTGTTGCCCCCAAGCATCGAGCCGCACGCCACAGGCCACATCATCGAACAGGAGGAACTGGTGAAACAGATTCTCGCCAACGGCTATGCCTACGAAAGCAACGGCTCGGTTTATTTCGACGTGGCCAAATATGACAAAGACCACAAATACGGTATTCTCTCCGGTCGAAACCTCACCGACATCATCAACAACAGTCGTGAGCTCTCAGGCACCGACGAAAAGCACAATCAGGCCGACTTTGCGCTCTGGAAGAGAGCCATGCCGGAGCATATCATGCGCTGGCCCAGCCCTTGGAGCGACGGTTTTCCCGGATGGCACTGCGAGTGTACGGCGATGGGGCGCAAATATCTCGGCGACCATTTCGACATTCACGGTGGCGGCATGGACTTGGTGTTCCCACACCACGAGTGCGAGATAGCACAGGCTGTAGCCAGTCAGGGCGATCAAATGGTGCGCTACTGGATGCACAACAACATGATTACCATCAACGGGCAGAAGATGGGTAAATCGCTCGGCAACTTCATCACTCTGGAACAGTTTTTCAACGGGGAGCACGAATCATTGGAGCAGGCCTATTCGCCCATGACTATCCGATTCTTCATTCTCTCGGCCCACTATCGTGGCACGGTGGACTTCTCCAACGATGCCCTGAAAGCCGCCAAGAAGGGATTGGAAAAGCTCATGACGGGTATTGCCGATCTCGACCGCATACAGCCTTCCAAGGGGTCGCAGCCCGACACGGCCAAATTTGTCAAGGCCCTGCGCCAGCGTCTCTACGACGCCATGAACGACGACCTACAGACGCCACTCGTTATCAGCGCACTGTTTGAGGCTTGTCATCTCATCAATCTGCTGCTCGACCACAAGACCAAAATCTCTGCGGACGACCTCAAGGAACTCTCCGACGCCATGAACCTGTTCACCTTCGAGCTGCTCGGACTGAAAAACGAGAAGGGCGAGAGCAACGAGGCTCGCGAGGAGGCATACGGCAAAGTGGTGGAGATGGTGCTGAAGCTGCGCCAGCAAGCTAAGGAAGCTAAAGACTGGGCGACCAGCGACGAGATTCGAGACGCGCTTGCCGAGGCCGGATTTGAGGTGAAAGATACCAAAGACGGGGTGACTTGGAAACTCAACCGATAATTCCCTACACCGTTTTATAAACCTCAACACACAACGTTAGATATTTCAACACACAACGTTAGATATTTCAACACACAACGTTAGATATTTCAACACACAACGTCCGATGCACAATGTTGCATCGGACGTTTTTGATTGTTCTCAATTCCGGTATAGTACGGTACTTCCTCTCCATATCCCATCAACGAAAACTCACATACCACCCATTCGTTTATTACCGTTTTATTGCATAACAATAAAGCATCACTAAGGATATATAAAACTATTATCTTAAAACCCATACATATCTAAATATCAGTCGATTATACATAAAATTGAAATCAAAAAGGTAGCAATTTAAGTATTGATGCTACCAAACGGTATGTCACTTAAGTCTACTCATACGCTATTATCGTTTCGATAAATGTAAAATTATATAACCATTTTGGGCAGATTTTTATCTGAGCAAATAGCGTGAAAAGGGCTATGTTTTTGCCCACATCATCTGCATACAGGAGGTAAAAACTGTCCGTTTATCGGGTTTGGTTTCCCATCATAACGCGGCAAAGCCTTAACCGCGATGCGTTTAAAGTCCAACGGCAATGCGACTAAGGCTCAACGACACTGCGGTTAGGCCTTCCCCGCAGTGCCGTTCGATACTTAACCGCGAACGTCCAAATAAAAGACACAAAGACGAATTTATAGAAAACACTGACTGTCAGGAAATTACAAAACAACGCAAAATGAGCGAATTTAGGATGAAAGCAGAATTGTTTTTGAATACGCGAAAAATAAGAGGGAGAGTGTAAAATAAAAAGATTGTCTAGAAGATCGAAAATTTACATGTCCGCTATACATTATTAATATAGCTGGCCAGGCTGCTCATTTCATCTGCTATGCATTATTAATATGGCTGGCCGAGCTGCACATTTCATCCACTATACATTATTAGTATGGCTGAGCGAGCCGCCCATTTCACCCGCTATACATTATTAATATAGCTGGCTGAGCTATTCATTTTATCCGCTATACTCACCACGTGAAGACGCTTTGATACAACCTCATGTTTATCCACCTTGAAAATGGAAAAACAAAGGACGCGGACAGCCGACAACCCATTTACAACCATTGATGCACTCTGCTGGGCAGTATATAGACTGTTGTTGCAGACAGCCGACAACCCATTTACAATCATTAGTCCGTTTATGGCAAAAAGAAACGATTTTTAAACTGTGTGCGAACACAAACTGTTGATATAGGTCAAGAAAAGCCCATTTTTTGGCATTAACCGTCAAAAATAGTTGGACTGAGCGTAAATTCGTCCTATCTTTGCAATGTCAAAAGGAAACAAGGTCTTCGCGAGAAGATTTCCAAATGACAAACATTCAATAGGTTTAAGGTTAGTAGATTGTTTCATATAGGTTTTTAGTTTTTAGGTTTAAGATTAGGTTTTTAGGTTTTCATTTAGGTTATTAGTTAGTTTAGGTAAATTTAAGATTAGTTTTTAGGTTAGCACAAATCCCCATCTCCGTGAAGGAGAGGTGGGGATTTGTCATTTATGTCCCGCTGCAGCGATTGAGCGCATATAAGATTGGAAAGAGGCGAAGAAGATGATAAAAATAACGGAAAGAGGTAAAAAGATGAATCAATAAATTTGGTTTCAAACTTTCCATTAACTTTTCTTCAATGGGTATTCAAATGGGAGGATGTGTCCACAGTGGCACATCCTCCCATTGTCTTCTCATCCCACAAAATTATCGCAGGCAGACTCCCCTTTCCAACAGACAAGCGCAAGAAAGAGAGAGCCAGGATCGGCTTCTACTCCGCAAGGGTGAAGTCCAACTGCCTTTTCTCCAAGTTTGCCCTGGCCACCTGAATACGGATGGCATCGCCAAGCTGATACTTGTGATGGTGATGACGCCCCCGAAGCAGGAAGTTTTTCTCGTCGAACTCGTAGTAATCGTCGTCGAGGTCACGCATGGGCACCATGCCCTCGCAATGATTTTCGTCTATCTCGGCATAAATGCCGTAGCTCGTAATACCACTGATGTGTGCATCATAACACTCGCCTACCTTGTCGCCCATAAACTCCACCATCTTGTATTTCACGGAGTCGCGCTCGGCATTTTGGGCCACCTGTTCCATGTCTGAACAATGCTCACACAGCGCTTCATATTTTTTCTCGCTGGCCGAACGTCCGCCGGCCTGATACCTTGTGAGCAGGCGATGGAGCATAGTGTCGGGATAGCGACGGATGGGCGATGTGAAATGCGTGTAATATTCGAAAGCCAGACCGAAGTGTCCGATGTTGTGCACACTGTATTTTGCCTTCATCATCGCTCTCAGGGCTACGCTCTGAATCATCTTTTGTTCGCGTTTACCCTCACATTTGTCCATCAGCTTGTTGATGCTTTTAGCCATAGCCGAGCGCGTGCCGTCGGTCTTCACCTTGTAGCCAAACTTGGCTATAAACTCGCGCAGCGTTTCCATCTTCTGCGGGTCGGGGTTGTCGTGAACGCGGTAAGGAATGACTTTCGCCTTTTTCCCCCTCGTTTTCCTGCCCACACGCTCCGCAACGGTCTTGTTGGCCAGCAACATAAACTCCTCGATGAGCTTGTTGGCATCTTTCGAACGTTTGTAATAGGCACGCGTAGGATGACCCTTTTCATCGATGTCGAATTTCAATTCCTCCGAATCAAACTTCACCGAGCCATGCTTGAAACGCTGTTCGCGCAGCTTCTTGGCCAATCGGTCGAGCATACACAGTTCCCATCCGTGATCGCCCTTGTAGCCCCGTCCCTTGGGGTCGGGAGCCGGCTCACCCGTGCCGTCCACCACACCGTTATCCTCCAGTATCTGCTGCACTTCCTCGTATGCATAGCGACGGTTGGATCGGATGATGGTGTGTACCAGTCTGAAATCGCGTATCATGGCATCCTCATCGAGGTCGAACACGGCACTGTAGGCCAGTTTGTCTTCATCGGGACGGAGCGAGCAAACGAAGTTGCAGAGCCGCTCAGGCAACATCGGAATCGTACGGTCCACGAGATAGATGGATGTTGCACGCTTCTCAGCTTCCTTGTCGATGATGCTTCCTTCCGGAATGTAGTGTGAAACATCGGCTATATGCACGCCCACCTCCATCAGTCCGTTGTCGAGTTTCTTAATGGAGAGCGCGTCGTCGAAGTCTTTGGCGTCAGCCGGGTCGATGGTACAGGTCCACGTCTTGCGGAAATCCTCACGCTCGGCAACATCCTGTGGCGTAATCTCACCGGTGATTTTGTTGGCCGCATCTTCCACCCTCTTGGGATATTTGTAGGGCAGCCCAAACTGAGCCAATATCGTATTCATCTCCACGTCGTTGTCTCCGCTCTTACCCAAAACGTCGGTAACCTTGCCTATAATGTTGCGATGCTCCTCATCGGGCCACTTGATGATCTGCACCAATGCCTTGTCGCCGGTCTTCCCGCCCTTGAGATTTCTCTTCGGTATGAGGATATCGTGCACGAAAGTATCGTTCTGCGGAGTGAGGAAGGCTACATCCTTGCCCACATTCAAACGTCCCACAAACACGTCTTTGGCACGTTCGAGAATTTCGATGACCTGTGCTTCCTTGATGTGTTTCTGACGTCGGGCGTTGAACGACACGCGCACCCGGTCGCCCGTGAGTGCCGACAGCGAGTTGCGCTCGGCCACGAAGATGGGCTTGTCGCCACCGTCGGGGATGAACGAGTTTTTACCATTCGACTTGCGGATAAACTTTCCCTCCTGCACCTGCCCTTTGGTGTTGAGCGCATAAGCGTTGTCGCTCACTTTGGTGATGAAGTCGTCCCAAGCCATCTCCTCCATAATATCGATAGCCAGCATCTTCAAGGGGTGAGTGTTGAGATGCAGTGTTTTGAAAATCTCTTTGAATGATAATGTCTTCCCCGGCTGCGTGGAAAACAACCCTTCAAGTTTTAAAGAGAGCTGCTTCTTGGACATTCGCTTGCCGGCTTTCTTTCTTTTTGACATATTTTTTCGGTTTAAAGTGTTTGAGGTTTAAAAGATTTGCCCCTCCCTGCGTGAGAAAACCATACTGTCGGCGTTTTCCCATGCAGAGGTGTAGAGCTTCAAAAGAAAAACCAATCAACTGAAAATTACTGTTGCACGAGGAAAACACAGAGGCTCCATGCAATTCATTGGTCATCCAAATATCCTCCACTCCTCTTATATATTACCTGCAAATTAACAAAAAAGAATTGAACTTTCCTAATTTCATTTTGATTATTTTGCAAATCATTGGATTTGTATTAACTTTGTAGCCTATTTGTTATGAAGATTTTAATAACCGGTGCCAGCGGATTCATTGGCAGTTTTATGGTGGAAGAAGCCCTGCGTCAGGGCTTTGAAACTTGGGCTGGTGTGCGCCATACCAGCTCTCGTCAGTATCTGCAGGATGACCGAATACATTTCATAGAGCTCGATTTTTCGTCGGAAGAAGCACTCATCAAGCAGCTCACCGGCCACGAGTTCGACTATATTGTGCATGCCGCCGGGGCCACCAAGTGCCTCCATGCCGAAGATTTCTTCAAGATAAACTATGAAGGAACGGTGAATTTTGTGCATGCCATTCTCAAGCTTCGGATGCCTCTGAAGCGGTTTATCTATATCAGTACGCTCGGTGTCTACGGTGCCATTCGTGAGCAACGCCCCTATCAGGAAATTGAACAGGACGACACGCCACGTCCCAACACAGCCTACGGCAGGAGCAAACTCAAGACCGAACGCTTTCTCGACTCCATCGGAAACGATTTCAACTACATCGTGCTGAGACCCACAGGCGTCTACGGACCACGCGAAAAAGACTATTTTCTCATGGCCAAGAGCATCAAGGGGCACATGGATTTCAGTGTGGGATTCAAGCCTCAGGACATCACCTTCGTGTATGTCAAAGACGTGGTACAGGCCGTGTTCCTGGCCCTCGATCGCGGAATGTCGGGACGCAAATACTTTCTCTCTGACGGCAACGTGTACCGGAGCAGCACCTTCAGCGACTATATCCGTCAAGAGCTTGGCAATCCCTGGTGGATCAGAATCACGGCTCCGATATGGCTGCTGCGCATCGTCACTTTCTGTGGCGAACACTTCAGTCGCATCACCGGAAAACCCACACCCCTGAACAACGACAAATACAATATTCTCAAACAGCGCAACTGGCGATGCAACATTGAGCCAACCTGCGACGAGCTCGGCTATCATCCACACTATCAACTGCAAGAAGGCGTGAAAGAAACCATGGCGTGGTATAAAGAAAACAACTGGCTCTAACCACCTGTTTAAAGTATGAATATCAGGAAATACATTGAATTGGAGAAGAAACCCGCCCGTGCCCTCATGCCGTTGGAATGGGTTGTGCTTGCCTATGTAGTTTTTACGCTCATCATCGTGCTGTTTGGCCTGACCAAATTCAGCAATCCCGACGCCATGATCTGGGGTCGCGTGCGCATGGGAGCCATCACGCTGGGAATGTGGGTGGTCTACAGACTCCTACCGTGCCGGCTGACCCGTCTGCTCCGCGTCGTCGTACAGATGTCGCTGTTGAGCTGGTGGTATGCCGACACTTACCTCCTGAACTGTCTTTTTCCCAACCTCGACCACATCTTTGCCCGTGCCGAACAAGCCTTGTTCGGTTTCCAGCCCGCCTTGGCTTTTGCCGAGAAGATGCCGCAGATTTTCTTCAGCGAGCTCATGGATATGGCCTATGCAAGCTACTTCCCCATCATCGCTGCCGTAATTCTCTATTATTTTTTCAAACGCTATCATGAGTTCGAGCGTGCGTCGTTCATCATTCTCGCCTCTTTCTTCGCTTTCTATGTCATCTACGACGTGGTGCCCGTCACAGGCCCGATGTACTACTACCATGCCGTCGGACTGGACCGCATCACTCAGGGCATATTTCCAAGCATTGGCGATTATTTCTGCACCCATAACGAGATGATGGAGTCGCCGGGCTATAAGAATGGTATTTTCTACTCCCTCGTCACGGCAGCCCACGACACCGGCGAGCATCCCACCGCAGCTTTCCCCAGTTCTCACGTGGGCATTTCGGTAATCTGCATGATATTGGCGTGGCACTCAAAAAGCCGAAAACTCTTTTTCTGGCTGCTGCCCTTTGCCACGCTGATCTGTTTTGCTACGGTGTATATCCGCGCCCACTACGTCATCGACGTGTTTGCCGGTCTCGCCTTCGGCTTTGCTTTCTATTGGCTTTGGGCATGGGTGGCCAAGCGGGCGAAACTGTAACACCAACTGTTTTTTATCAAGATTTTATCACAAAATCCGGACCTTCGTTTTTGAGGCATCCGGAAAAGAATTCCCGTTTATTTGTAAAAACAAAATCATCGGCTCGTCCTCCAAGACAAATGCTTTGGGCGATTAGGGTCGAATGGCTGCGCGTTTCAAGCCGAAACGCAGTGCGGCTAAGGCTCCGTCATATTGCGGTTGGGGCTTAGCCGCATTGCCATTACGCCCTAACCGCAAAGCCTCAATATTTTAAAACCGAAAATATTGAGCACGAATCGCGCAACCATCTGACCATCAGCAAAATGCAAAACAGGCAAATTTTGGGCGTATTTTGGGCCAAAGGTTTTCTGTTTTCAAATTCGCCAAGCATTTGAAGGCTTTTGTCCGCATATTTCATAGCACAATGTTATGGGCGCAGAAAGCGGTTGCATTTTCTGCGATGTTGCTCATGGAGAACGCGTCATGCATCATTCTTGATATTGTTATGCAACATGGTTGCAAACGCCACCTGTTTTAATTATTCTTAAATTATCCACAACACACTTTGCCCATCAAGGGCGAAAACGTACATTTGCAGCCGTATGGCATAAGTTTTATTTCTTTAATATCACACACATGAGAATATCATTCCGTGCTGACCTTTGGCTCATCTGTCTTTTCGCTATGTTGTTGATAGCCTGTGAAAAAGACGATTCCAACCCTTTCAAGGTCACCGCTGACCCGTCTACCCAACAAATATTAGACGAGCAACAGCTGATGATAAGCCGCCGAGACACCTCTTTCGTGTTCCGCCTCAACTCCACTGATATGCCCTGGGAGGCAAAAGTCGTAGCCGGCGGAAGCGATGAGAGCAACAGATTGTGGTGCAAAATAAACACCGCGAACGACGCGTCCGGGAGCCGGGTCACCGTTGAAGTAAAGGCCAACCCATCGATGTCACCACGCACGGCTGTGGTGGAGCTGACCAATGGCAACCAACTGTATCGGTTTACCATACGCCAACAATACATGCCACAGATGAGACCGAGAAGCACCTACATTCAGGTGGAGGCAGACTCGGTGTTTGCCTATCTTTTCGTCAAAAGCAACGTAAAGCCTACCGTGACCATCCCTGCCGCTGCCACGTGGCTGCGACTGGAGTCTATGGAGGTGGACACGCGGGCCATAAACCACACCGTGCCGACGGTAATCTATCGTTTCAGTCTCGACCGCAACACGGGATTGGGACGTGCTGCCGAGGTGACGTTGGGCGGTGAGGGTGCCCAATCGGTGAGCATTGTCATACACCAGAATCCCCAAGCGTTGCGCAGCGAGGAGCATATTCATGTAGACAAGTCGGGCACACTGGCGACGCTGCTCGGCGGCAACGCCTCCACATGGGCCAACATCAACAGCCTGCACCTCTCCGGACAACTCAACGATACCGATATACAGACACTGCGCACGCTGCTTTCGCCTTCGGTAAGATACACAAGCACAAATAGCCAAGGCAACATATCGGTCAATGTCAGCGTGCCACTCAACCTGCAACACCTCGACATGAGTCAATGCCGGCTCATCTCGAAAGACAACGGCTTCTTGATCCCGACCATTGATGCGAATTTGAACAGCTACAGCAGTGACGGGGATAACTGTTTGGGCGACAATGCGTTCATGGTGACAAGGACCAAACTGAAAAGCATCGTGCTGCCCGAAACATTGGAAAGCATTGGCGAAAGGGCATTTAATTACTGTGAATATTTGGAGAAAATAGACATCCCGGCTACCGTCAGGAATATTGAGCCATACGCATTTTTCAACTGCGTGAAACTCTCCCAAATCAACATCCCGGCCAATTCCCAACTGGAAACGCTTGGAAGTTATGCCGTCAGCACGGGAAGAAAACTCTCCGAAATCCGTTTCCCCGCCTCGCTTCAATTCGACGAGTTCAAGACTTTCATGGGTAATTTCTCGTCCAAAAACGTCCATGTGGGATGGACTGTGCCGCCCGTCCTCACGCGTATGAGGTTCAATTCGAAATCCACACTCTATGTGCCGAAGGGGTGCGGCGATGCCTATCGACAGGCGAAAGGCTGGAAAGAGGCGACCAAAATTGTGGAGGAGTAAGCGGGCAACATGCAAATCCGTGTGCCGTAAACGTGCTCATTGCCATGCTTCGTTCAGTGGGCAAAGTCGATTCCCGCAAAATCGACCGGTGGTATAGCATCTGACAAAGTTCAGTTGATTGGCATTTGCTGAGGTAAACGCAGGGAAGGCGACGTGCTCCGCAAAGGGTAGCCCGCCTCATTCTCGCTTTTTCGACACCGAAAGCCAATAAGAAAAATATTATTCGTAACTTTGTAAGCAATAACGGATAAAAGCAAATGAGCAAGAAATTATATATCGAAACATACGGCTGCCAAATGAACGTGGCCGACTCCGAGATAGTGGCTTCGGTCATGCAGATGGCGGGTTACGACATCACTGAAAACGAAGACGAGGCCGATGCCGTCTTTCTGAACACCTGTTCGATCAGAGAGAATGCCGAGAACAAGATTTACCATCGTCTCGACGCGCTCCATGCCGAGCAGAAGAAACGGGCGGCCGCAAACCCCAACATACAACATCCGTCACCCATACTGGGCGTGCTGGGCTGTATGGCAGAGCGTGTCAAGGAAGACTTGGTGAAGAATCACCATGCCAATTTGGTGTGTGGACCCGACGCCTATCTCAACCTGCCAGAGATGATTGCGGCCGTAGAGATGGGCCAAAAGGCCGTAGACGTGGAGCTTTCGACCACCGAAACTTATCGCGACATTATACCGCAGCGCATCGGCAGCAACCGCGTCAGTGGGTTTGTGAGCATCATGCGCGGTTGCAACAACTTCTGCCACTACTGCATCGTGCCCTTCACGCGGGGACGTGAGCGCAGCCGCGACGTGGAGAGTATATTGAAAGAGGTGCACGATCTGCACGACAAGGGCTTCAAAGAGGTGACACTTTTGGGGCAGAACGTAAACAGTTACGGCCTGTTGCCCAACGGCAAGCGACCCGAAAACGGTACGTCGTTTGCCGACTTGCTGCGCTTGGTGGCGCGTGAAGTGCCCGATATGCGGGTGCGTTTCACCACCTCCAATCCCGAAGATATGACCGAAGACATCATCCAAGCAGTGGCCGACGAGCCTAATCTGTGCAACCACATCCACTTCCCCGTGCAGAGCGGAAGCAGCAAAGTGCTCAAGCTGATGAATCGGAAATATACGCGCGAGGACTATTTGGAAAAGGTGGCAGCCATCCGGCGCATCATCCCCGACTGCGGCCTCACTACGGATGTCTTTGTGGGGTATCACGATGAAACAGAGGAAGACCATCAGATGACGCTCAGCCTGATGCGTGAGGTGGGCTTCGACTCAGCCTTCATGTTCAAGTATAGCGAGCGTCCGGGCACATATGCCGCCAAGCATCTGCCCGACAACGTACCCGAAGAAGTGAAAGTTCGCCGCCTCAACGAAATCATACGGTTGCAGACCGAGATAAGTGCTGAACAGAACAGAAAGGACGAAGGCAAGGAGTTTGACATTCTGTTGGAGCGATTCTCCAAGCGCAGCAGGCAGCAACTCATGGGCCGCACACCGCAAAACAAGGCGGTGCTCGTAGACAAGGGCACGCACCATATCGGTGAAACCATAAAGGTGAGAATCACCGGCAGCTCCTCGGCAACGCTGTTTGGAGAAGAAATCTAACTAATAAGACAAGACGCCGAACATTTTCTTATGAAAGAATTTATCCAAGTTTTGCGGAGGTTTCTGCCTCCCTACAAGAAATATCTTGTACTATCCATCGTATTCAACATCCTATCTGCTGTGTTGAATATATTTTCCTTTGCCACCCTTATCCCCATTCTACAAATTCTGTTTCAGACCGGCGGACAGCAGGTGGCAACCCATTGGATGGGGCTTGGAGACGGCAGCTTCAAAGATGTATTAAGCAACGACACTACCTATCTGGTACAACAGCTGGTCGGCAACTACGGCCAGACCACCACATTGCTGCTCATCGGTCTGTTCCTCGCACTGATGACCTTTCTCAAGACGGGTGCCTACTTTCTGAGTTCCGCGTCGGTTATCCCCATCCGCACGGGTGTGGTGCGTGACATTCGCAACCAACTCTATCAGAAAATCACGTCGCTTCATCTCGGCTTCTTCAGCGAAGAGCGCAAGGGTGACATCATTGCCCGCATGAGCGGCGACGTGCAAGAGATAGAAAACAGTATCATGTCGTCATTGGATATGCTGTTCAAGAATCCCATTCTCATCGTCATTTATTTTGCCACACTGGTGTATGTTAATTGGGAACTCACGGTGTTTACCATCATCTTTGTGCCCATCTTCGGATGGTTTATGGGACTGGTGGGACGCAAACTCAAGGCTAAATCCATCAAGGCCCAAGCCTTGTGGAGCGACACGATGAGCCAAGTGGAAGAGACTTTGGGCGGTCTGCGCATCATCAAGGCATTCTCGGCAGAAAGCAAGATGAATCGTCGATTCGACAAGATAAACTCTGCCTACCGCAACAATATCAAGCGAGTGAACATCCGTCAGCAAATGGCCCACCCCATGAGTGAGTTTCTCGGCACGCTGATCATCGTCATTGTGCTGTGGGTGGGGGGTATTCTCGTGCTGAACTACGGCACACTTTCCGGTCCCTCGTTTATCTATTATCTCGTGATACTCTACAGCATCATCAACCCGCTGAAGGAGTTTTCCAAGGCGGGCTACAACATTCCGAAGGGGCTTGCCAGCATGGAGCGCGTGGATAAAATACTGAAAGCCGAGTTGGCTATAAAGGAGCCGGAGCATCCCAAACACATCACGACATTCGGACACAGTATCGAATTCAGAAACGTGTCGTTCAAATACAACGAAACATGGGTGCTGCGCAACATCAATCTAACCATAGAAAAAGGCAAGACCATAGCTTTGGTGGGGCAGAGCGGAAGTGGAAAGTCTACGCTGGTAGACCTCATACCTCGCTACTATGACGTGCAGGAGGGTGAGGTTTTGATTGATGGCATCAACGTGAAAGACCTTGCCATTCACGACTTGCGGCATCTCATCGGCAACGTCAATCAAGAGGCGATACTCTTTAACGACAGCTTTTACAACAACATTATATTCGGGGCGGACAGCGCCAAGATGGACGACGTGGAACGGGCAGCCAAGATTGCCAATGCCTACGACTTCATCACGGAGTCGGAAAACGGTTTCGAGACCAACATCGGAGACCGTGGCGGAAGGCTGTCGGGTGGCCAACGGCAGCGTGTGAGCATTGCCCGGGCCATATTGAAGAATCCTCCCATTCTCATCCTCGACGAAGCCACGTCGGCCCTCGACACCGAGAGCGAACGACTGGTACAGGATGCTCTGACAAAATTGATGAAGACACGCACCACCGTTGCCATCGCTCATCGCCTGTCGACAATCAGGAATGCCGATGAAATCTGCGTGCTTCACGAAGGGCAAATCGTTGAGCGGGGCACGCATGAGGAGCTTCTCGCCATCGACGGATACTATAAAAAACTACACGATATGCAGTCGTAAGCTACACGATATGCCATCGTAGCCGCACAGCTTATCGCTTCGCCCCACGCCCATCTCAACCCAATCATCATGACAAAACTCGTTTATTACATTTTCTACACGCTATCTTTGCTTCCCTTTCGGGTGCTCTATGCGCTGTCAGACTTTGAGTTTCTCATTGTCTACAGACTGATAGGCTACCGCCGAAAGATTGTGAGAAGCAACCTAACCTCGTCTTTTCCGGAGAAAAATGAGGCGGAAATCAAGGAGATTGAACGAGGTTTCTATCATTGGTTTTGTGATTATTTTTTTGAGACTATCAAATTATTGAGCCTATCCGACAAAGAACTCAAGAAGCGACTCGTCATCACCAATTCGGCCGAACATGAAAAATGGTTTAAGCAAGGACGCAACACCGCAGCCATACTCGGCCACTACTGTAATTGGGAATGGCTCTCACGGGTAGGCTATGAGATGGAACAGAATCGACGGGGTTGCCTTATCTACGACCCCCTACACAGTAAAGCGTTCGACCATCTTTTCCTTCGGATACGCACATATCCACCAACAGGCGTCCCCGTACCCAAGAAACAGATACTCCGACAACTCCTATCTTGGAAACGGGAGGGGCGGATGAGCCTCTGCGGATACATCGCAGACCAAGCACCCAAATGGGAGAACATTCATTGCTGGCTGCCGTTTCTAAACCACAATACGCCCGTATTTACCGGCGCCGAACGCATTATGCGCAAGATGAACAACGTGGTTTACTACGTGGATATGACAAGACCCAAGCGCGGATACTACCAAGTGACTTATCGGCTCATCACCGACGACCCCAACAGTCTGCCCGAATTTGAAATCACACGCCGCTTCTTCCAGATGCTCGAAACATCTATACACAACAACCCCGTGCCTTATCTGTGGACCCACAACCGATGGAAACGCACATACGAGGAGTTTAACAGAAGATTCAAGACTGTAAACGGGAAGATTATTCCACGCACCAAAGAATGATTATATGAAATTCATCATCCATCCTGAATACGAATATCTGCGATCTTATATTGAAAAAATCCCTCATATTTTCAACCATCAGGGAGAGGAGATATACAATCTTAGAAACGTCATCAAGGTGATGAAGGCACCCGATGGACAACTTATAAACGTCAAGCGATACTGTATTCCGAACTGCCCCAACCGCTTGATATATTCCTGGGGCATCCGAAAACCCAAAGCAGAACGCGCCTTTGAATATGCCGATATATTGCAGAACAAGGGCATTTACACCCCTAAGGGCATAGCATTCATTGAAGAAAGAAATGCCATCGGACTGTTGCGCTACACCTATTTCGTCAGCGAGCAAGTTGATTGGGGACACACTTTCTACGAGTTCGGGAACGCCAAGCCGGGCGAATACGAAGAACCGGCCAAGGCGTTGGCCCGTTATGCCGCCTATATGCACGACAAAAGCGTGATGCACAAGGACTTCACGCCCGGCAACATTCTATGGAAAAAAGACGGTAAAGGCTATCATTTTTGCATCGTCGATACCAATAGGATGTATTTCGGAGACGTGAGTGTCAAGATGGGATTGTTGAATATCATCAAGTTTTGGGGGCCAAAGGCTTTTACCGAAATACTCGTCAGCGAATATGCAGCACTGCGGAATGTAGACCCCGACAAGGCATTGGCCATCGCCATGCCGGCCAGAGCCAAGTTTTGGAGACGCTATCAAATCAAACACGAAATACCTTTTAAATTAGAGTTATGACACACCGACTATGTTTCATCTCCCGAAACTATCGGGGAATCGACAGTTCCGGCAACAAAGCCAAGACCGACAACGAGACCACCCTGCGCCAAATGGGGGCACACAACCTCGGACTGCGCACCACATACTATAACAGCAAGATACTTACTTTCTTCTTAGACTTGGCAGGAATCATCAAGATGATGCTGACCATCAGGCCCGGAGATATTGTTCTGCTGCAATATCCGGTCAAGAAATACTTTGCCTTTATCTGTAAATTTGCCCACCTCCGCCATGCCAAGACCATTGCTCTCATACACGATTTAGGCTCTATGCGGCGCAAGAAACTCAACATCGGTCAGGAAATCAAACGCCTGATGCACGCCGATTATGTCATCGCGTCCAATGAAAAGATGCAAGGCTGGCTGGCGCAACATGGTTTTACGAATCCTACGGGAGCACTGCAGCTCTTCGACTATCGTTCTGAGCGCGTGGCCTCAGCGTCTGCCCATCAGGCGTCCGGAGCCTGCCCAAGTCTGGTTTATGCCGGCGCCTTGGCACCACGCAAGAATTCCTTTCTACTCAAGATGCAAGAACACATCAGAGACTATCAGTTGGAAATCTATGGAAACGAGAGCGGACTTCCCGGTTTGCAGGCCGGCGACAAAATTCATCTGCACGGTTTCATCAATCCGGAAGACTTCATCAGCGGTGTGAAGGGTGACTTTGGTTTCGTTTGGGACGGCGATTCGATAGACACTTGTTCGGGTAATTTTGGCGAATATCTGCGTTGGAACAGTCCCCACAAACTGTCTTTCTATCTGCATGCCGGTCTCCCCGTCATCATCTGGAAAGAGGCAGCACTGGCTCCCATCATCGAAAAGGAAGGAGCCGGATTTGCCATAGGCAGCATCCAAGAATTGAACGACCGACTGCAAACCCTCTCTGCCGACGACATTCAGAATATGCGGACCAACGTGTCGCGTGTGAGCAATCAGCTGCGTTCGGGCCATTTCTTCACGACTGCCGTAAACAAAGCACTTGCCACGCTGACCCAAGTCGATGCCCAATAGGGTCTATGATACTCGCCGTAAAACAAACATTCTAATTGTATTTTCCCAAAATATCGCCCTCAATAATGGGTCCCCAATAAGCTATAGGAATATTGGGGACCCATGTTTTTTTCTTTACAAACACCCCTTTGGTTTTCGTTTATTTCAAAATAATTTTACTCCCGCTCTGAAATTCGTAAAATTAGCGAAATTCGTAGTTTGTTGATAATCAGCAGTTTCTGCAAATGTCATTTTACGTGCCTTATTCAGTCATTTGCGGTTAGATATGGAATGGCAGTGCGAGAAGAGCCTAACCGCAATGCGATTGGGCTTCTTTGGCGTTGCCGTTAGGGCTTAGTCGTACCACGATTAAGGCTCCGCCATGATATGGCGGAGTACAAGCCCAACAAACGAGCCTGCTTTTACGTTGTGAAAATGGGTAATGCGGGCAAAAACATAGCCCTTTTCGCGCTGGTTGCTTCGAAAATAATCACCGAAAAACGGTAATTAGATTTTACATATTTCTAAGGTATAATGGGAGTAGATTTAGCGTTGCAGTGAACAATAAGCTCCCCTGAACTTAGTTTGAACACTGCCAGGCAGCATTTCCACAGCTTAGGCAAGATGGGAAATCTCCTATTTCGTTCATTTTCGATAGGCATCTTTTCGCCGGTTTGTAAGCATTTTTTTAAGAATATAGGGAGTTGTTTTGAAGAATATAGACCGTTGGCAGTAGATAGCGTTTCAAAATTTTGGACATCTTGTATCATTTCATTACCTTTGAGAATCGATATTCTAATCATCAACTACTACAGATTATCTTTATGTTTGTTCCAACCCGTTATGTATGTTGTTTCATCGGTTTGTGAAGATTGATAACAGATAATCAGTGGGGGTTCAATCATAAACACCAAAACCGTATGATGAAAAAAATAGTGCTTTCGCAGTTGTTGCTCCTATGGTCTATAGCTGTTCTTTCACAATCGAAGCCTTCGTGGGAAGACTATTTCAACCATACGGCGCAAACGGAAGACGTTGAATCGGAGGAGTGGGAGCAGACTTACGAGGTGCTGAGCGAGTTGGCTGCCAACAAACTGGACCTCAACCGTTGCACAAGAGAGGATTTGGAGCAACTGCCTTTCCTGTCTGCACAACAGATTATGGACATTATCGAATATCGCGACAAGGCACGGAGAATAGAAACCCCCATCGAGTTGCGCATGATTCCATCGCTCGAACGCCACGAAGCAGATATGCTGATGCAGTTTGTGGAGATACGGCCGGAGGCATCGAGAGACACATTGCCATCGCTGAAAAACATTTTCAAATACGGAAAACATAGGCTTGTGGGAACGCTGAAAATACCTTTCTATGACAGGAAAGGGGACGAACAGGGCTATTTGGGGTACAAATACAAACACTGGTTGCGCTATGATTTCTCATCGGGGCAGCACGTCAAGGCGGGCGTGGTGGCTTCGCAGGATGCCGGAGAGCCATTCTTTGCCGGTCGCAATGCGGCAGGATACGATTTCTATTCGTTCTACGTGGTGTTGAAAAACGTGGGGCGCATCAAGGCGCTGGCGTTGGGCCGATACCGACTGCGATTCGGCATGGGACTGGTGTTGAACAATTCCTTCGGGCTCGGTAAAATCAATACACTGTCCATGTTGGGCCGTTCGGGCAACAATATCTTTGCCCACAGTAGTAGGCTGGAAGCCAACTATCTGCAGGGCGGAGCAGCTACCGTAGAACTGGTAAAGGGTCTCGACCTCACGGCCTTTGCTTCATGGCGCAAAGTGGATGCTACGCTGAATAGAGATTCGTCTACGGTGGCTACGTTGTTGAAGTCCGGCTACCACCGCACCGAAAGCGAAATGCAACGGCGCAGAAACACGTCGCAGACGCTTGCGGGAGGTAATCTGAACTATTTCAGGAATGGTTTTCATGTTGGAGTGACCGGCCTTTTCACCACTTTCGACCGCGAACTTCGCCCCAACACGAAACAACGCTACAGGGCTTGGTATCCTGTGGGCAGACGGTTTTGGAATGTCAGCGTAGACTATGGCTACATCTCCAATCGCCTGACCATAGCAGGCGAAACGGCAACCGGCGACTGTGGCGCAGTGGCCACCATCAACAACATCAGCTATCGGCTGACATCCAATTTCTCACTGATGGCTCTTCAGCGTTATTATCCATACCAATACACGGCAATCTACGGCCGAAGTTTTGCAGAAGGAGGGTCGGTAAACAATGAGAGTGGCGTGTATATTGGCGGCAACTGGACAGTCAAACGAGGATTGAACGTTAATTTCTACACGGATATAGCCTATTTTCCATGGGCCAAATATCAAGCCCAACTATCGTCGCACAGTTTCGACAACTTCGTACAGATAACCTTTCATCGCGGCGATTGGGATTTATTGGCACGCTATCGGCTGAAAATGCGCCAGAAAGACAATGCCAACAAGTCGGCCCTGATCTATAAGAACGAGCATCGGGGCAGGCTGGCAGTTGCCTATCATACGGGTAGGTGGACATCGCAAACGCAAGCCGACTTCTCGCTCTGCGACTTCAACAACCGGAGCGCGGGATATATGCTGAGCGAGCACGTGGGCTATAACCATCGTTGGCTGAAGCTTTATGCCACGATGGGCTACTTCAATACCGACGACTACAACGCTCGGATATATGTGTACGAAAAGGGTTTGCTCTACAACTTTTCGTTTCCCTCATTCTTCGGTGAGGGCATGCGCTGTGCGCTCAACGTGCGTGCAGATATAGGAGAAAGAATGATGATGATGGCCAAAATAGGCACAACGGTCTATTTTGACAGGCGGACCATCGGCACGGGTCTGCAAAAAATCAATGACAAGAGCATGACCGATATGGAACTTCAGGTGCGTCTGAAGTTGTGACAAAGACTATATGATAACCGTATCCTTACGTTGATTGAAATCGGAAATGGTTTTGACGATTGCCTTTGACACTTCTTCGGAAACGTAAGAAAAGTCTTTTTTCGTGAGTATGGACTTCTGGAACGACAGCAATTCATAGCGTATGCCCTCCCCATCCAACTGGTAGAAATACTGCTTGTTGTTGGATGGATTCTCATATCTCACCTCAAAATAGTCGGTCTTCCACCAGGGAGCAGGCACGTAGATATAGCCTTTGGTGCCCGAAATCACAAGTTCGCCTTCCGATTTCACCCCTCTTCCCACTTTGAGCGAGGCCACCGCATGGGGATAAATATAGGATATTCGGGTGAAAAGGTCGAAGTCTTTCTCCGCGTTGGGCATCAGATTTGTGGCTATAGTCTTTGATGAATAGTTGCAACCTAATAGTTGATAGATGGGCAGCATGGCCGTCGGCCCCCATGCGCAAATGCTGTTCCATTCGGGAGATTCCTTTTTCAGCATTTGCATATTCTCAAAATTGAACAGGCTTGTGCACGTGGCATCTATCGAAACAATACGGCCGATAATACCGCTTTTGGCCAGCAGGCAAAGTCGGTAATAGGCTGTAGAGTATGCCGTCTTGATAGAATCCATGAGCACCAGATGGTTGGCCTTTGCCATATCCCTAAGTTCCTGCCATTGCTCCACATCCATCACAATGGGCGATTCGCACAGCACGTGTTTGCCGTGCTCAAGGGCTAATTTGATTTGTTGGTAGTGTTTGCCGGGCTCTGAAATGATATAGAAAGCGTCGCATTTGTCGAACAGCGCATCAAATGAGGGCGTCTGACTGGCATATTGCTTCAGTTGTTCGGTCAGATAATGGCTGTTCACCGAATACACACCGCTCACTTCCATCCCATTAACGAATGCGCTTTCCCTCTCAACTTTGTTCAAAATGGGCGACACCCCAACCAATCCCAATCTCAAGGTCCGCTGTTCGCTGCGTATTTCGGTACTCGATACTCCCTGCGTTCGCTCAAGATAAACCACCTTGCAATATTCTTCGAGATAATCGAACTTGCCCTTCCAGTCGGAGCCGACGGTGAAAACGTCAATGTCGTAACGCTTAACGTCGTCTATTTTCTGCCCTTCATACTCCTCGATGATTATCTTATCGGCAATCCCGGTGGCTCTGACGGCCTCAACACGTTCCATGAGCGACTGTTGCACATTGAGCTTTCCACGTTCCCGATCGAATGTATCGGCCGTAACTCCGACGATGAGATAATCTCCCAAAGCCTTTGCGTGTTTCAGCAAATTGATGTGTCCGTAATGCAGTAAATCGAATGTTCCGTATGTAACAACCTTGATCATGTGTATCGTTTATGGGTTAGAGCAGTCCTCTTCTCTGTAAGTCTTTGAAAGCATTGACGAGCGTTGTGTTGTCGTCCGGGGTGAGATGCCCGATATGTCCCACTCTGAACACCTTCTCGGCCAAGTCTCCGCCGTTGGGGCATATCCAGATTCCGTATTCGTCTTTGAGCCTTAGAAAAATGTCATAAGCCGACGCATGCAGCGGGTGCAACGGCGTGACGGCGTTCGATAGCGATTTCGAGACAATCTCGAAAGGCAGATTTCTGATTTTGTTTCGGAAGTCTTCGGCCTGTGTTTTGATGCGATTATTCTCGCTTTCCACACCTCCGGCCGCTTCAATCTCTTTGAGACGGACGTTGATTTGCCGCAGAATGGCAACGGCCGGCGTAAAGGGCGTCTGCCCGCGCTCACCGTTTTTCAGTGCGTCCTTAATGTTAAGATACATCGTTTTGGCCTTGCTCCGGTTGGCTCGACTGATAGCCGATGGTGCCAAAACAATGACAGATATGCCCGGCGGACACGCCAACGCCTTTTGAGAGCCCGTTATCATTGCGTCCACGCCCAACCCTTCCATATCGAAAGGGTCGGCGAGGAACGAACTGATAGAGTCTACAAGCAGGAAGATACGGTTGCGACGACAGAAATCACTGATAAGACGGATGTCATAAAGCACACCGGTAGACGTTTCGTTGAGATTGACAAGAAACCCCGTGTAGCCCTGATTTTCATAGGGAGCAAGCTGTTCTCGGACAAGCTGTTCGCCCATTTCCATCTTGATTTCGGTAAAGGGAATATCAAGAATATCACACAACTGCACAAACCTTTGGCCGAAACTTCCACCGTTTACCACCAGCACCCTATCGTCAGGAGAAAACAGATTCATCACCGATGCTTCCATCGACGCTGTGCCCGACCCCGTAATGAAAACGGCACGGGAGCCTTGAGGAGCTTTCGCAAAGCTGAGCATGAGCCGCTCATTCTCCTTCATCGTTTCAGAAAACTCTGCTGTACGGAAATAGGGAACTTGTTCGCTCCCCATCGTCCTGACAGAATCGCTGCACATAACAGGCCCTACTGTGAAATTAAGCATGATATATTTATTTATTATTCGCAAAGTTACCACTTTTTATTCCTAATCATGTATCCACATTAAAAAAATGTTACCTTTGCACGACAAAGTCAATACAAACCGCAGACCATGCAAGAATTCAATTCACACGATGAAGTAAGGAGCGGATATACAGTATCTGCTGAGATGAAGAAAATATGGGCCATACAGATGGATCTCTTACAACAGCTGCTCGATGTCTGCCAAACCAACGGCCTGCGCTGTTGGGTAGACGGCGGCACGATGTTGGGAGCCGTTCGCCATCACGGCTATATCCCCTGGGATGACGATTTGGACGTTTGTATGCCACGCCCCGATTACGACCGTCTTGTGCAAATAGGGCCTAAGGCTTTCAAATCGCCTTGTTTCTTCCAATCGGCCTATTCGGATGTGGATTATTTCCGAGGCCACGCGCAACTGAGAAACAGCAACACCACCGCCATACGCCCAAACGAGTCGTATCGCAAGTTCAACCAAGGCATTTTCATCGATATTTTTCCACTCGACGGTGTTCCCGAAGATGCCGAGCAGGCTCGTCGGGTTGCCAAACAGTCCAAGAAAATACAGAGACTCCTCAAGGCTGCCAATCTGAATGTGTTGTATTCGGGAAGGTGGCTGCAAATATTCAGGAAATACAAAAGCAGGTATCTCATCAGGAAATATGGCTGGGAGACGCTCTACAAGCGTTCTGAGGACTGTCTGCGAAGCACACCTGTTGAGGGCAGCAAGTATTGGGCGGAGCTGTCATTTTCCGGAACGCAGTTTTATTATGAGGCCAAAGCGTTCGACACCACTAAGTGGGTGGATTTTGAAAACATGAAAGTGCCGGTGCCGGGCGACACAGACAATTGTCTGAGGAGGCAGTATGGCGACAACTATATGACCCCCATCCACGCCGCAACCTGTCATGGAGAAGTAGTGTTCGACACCGAACGGAGCTATCGCGAAACCGCTCCGGCCATTTTCAAAGCGTTCAAACGGCAGTCGATTCAACGCCTGTTCAGAAAGATCAGAAAGTAGGCCGTTTCCCGTCTACGACCGGAATTGAGGCATGGCGTATTGTGTTTGCAATACGTCGTCCGAAAAATCATATTATCAAGCAGCATACCCAGAAACTCCAAACAACATTTTTGGACGTTTCGTGATGGTTATTGCTCATACTTTCCCAACCGTTCATTCACCCCGTCCATATAGGCATTCCACAGCATTTTGATGTCGCGCATTTGCCATGCGTTGCTGAAAGGCATGGTGAGCAACGCAGGAATGTAATAGCCCAAAACACCGATGAAACCGCGCAGATAACGCACACTCCAATTTTTGCCATAGTGATGATTGAGGTATGCGCTGTTGCGCACCTGATAATAACGCTTCCACTTTTTCTTCCGGTTGCGTGTCGTCCAACTGTCATTGTTAAAAAACTTGTATTTATCCATCAAGGCATCGGGCACATAGAGCAGGTCGAAGCCGGCAAGATGGGCACGCAGACAATAGTCGGTATCGTCGTAAAAGATGAATAAATCCTTGTTAGGCAGTCCGATACGCTCCACCACTCGCCGTGATATTAACAGTCCCTCAAAGTCGCATCCAACAATGGGCGTGGGCCTGTCTATCTGCATTTCAGCAAGTTTACCGCCATGCATGGAGGTCAGCGGATTGCTGAAGTTGAAACGCTGAAACTCATGCGTGAACACTTTTCCATCAAACATTCGGCGTGGCGACATGATGCCCACACCGGGCTTGTCCACATGGTGGAGCAGATGGCTCAGACATTCGGCATGGGGTATTACGTCGTCGTCCATGCACCATATCCAGTCGGCCCCTTCCTCGTAGGCTTTTTTTATACCGGTATGGAACCCTCCGGCGCCCCCCACGTTCTCCTGATGAACAACGTTGAGCTGAGGTTGTCTGTCAAGCCATTCGCGAGTGCCGTCGGTAGAATCGTTATTGACAACGATAATGTCGGACGGTTTATTCTTTTCAAGAGCTTCGATAACCTGTTTCAGAAGGTTAAGACGGTTATAAGTCACAACGACTGCGGTAATCTTCATATTGAGCTGACAGTTTGTAATCGATTTATTCCATTTGGAAGATAAATCCAACTATTTGGAACACAAGTATCGCAAAGTTCGTAAAAAAGGCTGACATACACAAAGGAAACACAACCGTTTTTCAATCGTCTGTGTATTTATTATGTATCATCATTATGTTCTCGCTTTTCAAAATCGCTCTTATCTCTGATGTTTTTGCATAGCATTTATTCCTGAGAACAGTTTGTTTCGGTCAAGTCACATATCCCATTTATGTAAAATATGATTACCGTTTTTCGGCAATTATTTTTGAAGCAACTAGCGCGAAAAGGGCTATGTTTTTGCTCTCATTCCTTTCTCGCAGAATGAAAAAACAGGCCGTTTATCAGGCTCCGTACTCCGCCATATCGTGACGAAGGCCTAACGGCGGTGCGACTAAGCCCTAACCGTAACGCCGAAGAAGTCCAATCGCATTGCGGTTAAGGCTTTCTCGCACTGCCATGAGATAGCTAACCGCAGCCAACAAAATTATAGGCGAAAAGGCATCTTTTCAGAAAGAATTGATAATCAGCAGACTACGAATTTCGCTAATTTCACGAATTTCGGGACGAAAGTAAAGTTGTTTTGAAATAAGCGAAAATTAAAGGGGTGTTTGTAAAGAAAGAATACTACAATTATCTATAACTATGAATCGACCGAATGGTGCGGATTATAGAGGGGAAGGGAGCAATGGATTGAGCGGATTTGGTAAACAGATCGGAGTAGGCTGACCAGTCCTGCCGGTCTGAAAGAGACAAACGAATTGGCCTGATTGCACAGATTTCGGATAACCAAACAATACAACAGATTGCAAAGAGTGCACAGATTTCAGATAACCAAACAATACAACAGATTGCAAAGAGCGCACAGATTTCAGACGATAGACAAAACACAACTCCCCTCACCCATTCTTCAAGCAACGGGGCTTTCATCTTTTTTAAATCTAATTCTTTTGGCATTGACAAAATAGATTGTAATTTTGCGACCATGACAAAGAAGTGGTCGGCCATACTTTTGTTCGTGCTGATGTCACTGGCTACCTATGCCCAGACCGACAAGCCTAACCATATCAATCCCGAAGATCGAGAGATAGATATGGATAATCCCACTTTTGTGCCTATGGTGAGGGTAGGAAAAGTGAAGTTGGACGGCGACTCCATACAGTATGTCGAGATGAACAACGTGTGGGTTTTCTCGGAACCTATTTTCAAGAATGCCCGTCAGCGTGCGGCCTACAACCGATTGGTTTTCAACGTGAAAAAGGTGCTGCCCATTGCCAAGGAAGTGAACAGGATTATTATCGAAACAGGCGACTATCTCGAAACACTGCCCAACAAGAAAGCACGTGACGAACACATGAAATTGGTAGAAAAGAGTATCAAGCAGGAATATACGCCACGCATGAAAAAATTGACCTACAGTCAGGGCAAACTCCTCATCCGTCTCATCTACCGCGAATGTAACAGTTCGAGCTATGAACTCATCAAGGGCTTTCTTGGTCCTATTCGTGCCGGATTCTATCAAGCCTTCGCATGGGTGTTTGGGGCCAGTTTGAAGAAGGAATACGACACAAACGGTGTAGACAGACTTACCGAAAGAATAGTGTTGCAGGTAGAGGCAGGCCAACTGTAGGCACCCTGCCATTACCCGACGCACCCATTCCTACCCTTTTCGCCGGTCGAGAGGCCCATCATGTTTCAGGCTGAAAGAAAATTTGTGGAGCCTCAATCAAAATAGAACTACCGTTTTTTGTTTTTCACTGTTTTCCTTTGCTTTTTCTGCTTTTTGCCGTACCTTTGCATTCATATATTAATATGGTGAAAAACGAAACTAAGATATAAAATATGGAATACAATTTCAGAGAAATTGAACAAAAATGGCAAAAGATATGGGTTGAGCGCAATACCTATGAGGTGATGGAAGACCCTGACCGTGAGAAATTCTATGTGCTCAATATGTTCCCATACCCATCGGGTGCCGGGCTCCATGTGGGCCATCCGTTGGGATATATTGCCAGCGACATCTATGCACGCTACAAGCGTCTGCAAGGTTTCAACGTTCTCAATCCGATGGGATATGACGCCTACGGACTTCCTGCCGAACAATATGCCATACAGACCGGACAACATCCGGCCATAACCACCGAGACCAATATCAACAGGTATCGCCAGCAGATGGATAAAATTGGATTCTGTTTTGACTGGAATCGTGAAATCCGCACCTGCGACCCACAATATTATCACTGGACACAATGGGTGTTCCAAAAAATGTTCAACTCTTATTTCGACAAAAAGCTGAACAAGGCCATGCCTATTGAAGAACTCATCAACCATTTCGAAACAGAGGGTACTCGCGGAATAGACGCAGCCCAAACGGATGAAACGATGGCCTTCACCGCTGAGGAATGGAATGCCATGGACGAGAAGCAGAAAGCCGATACGCTGATGAACTATCGCATTGCCTATAAGGGTGAAACGATGGTGAACTGGTGTGCCGACTTGGGTACCGTCTTGGCCAATGACGAGGTGGTAGACGGTGTTTCCGAACGGGGAGGATTCCCTGTTGTTCAGAAAAAAATGAGCCAATGGTGTCTGCGTGTGTCGGCTTATGCACAGCGATTGCTCGACGGACTCAACACCGTGAACTGGAGCGACTCCATCGTCGAGACCCAGAAAAACTGGATTGGACGCTCGGAAGGAGCAGAGGTTGAATTCAAAATTCAGGATTCAGAACTGAAAATCACGATATTCACTACACGTGCCGACACGATGTTTGGTGTGACCTTTATGGTGCTTGCACCCGAATCGGACTATGTAAACCAACTCGTAACACCGGAGCAGAAAGGCGAGGTGGAGCAGTATGTGGAATATGTGAAGAAACGCACCGAGCGGGACAGAATATCCGACCGCAAGGTGACGGGTGTGTTCAGTGGCTCTTATGCCATCAATCCCCTTACCAATGAGCCCATCCCCATTTGGATTTCCGAATACGTTTTGTCGGGCTATGGCACCGGCGCCATTATGGCCGTTCCGGCTCACGACAGCCGCGACTATGCCTTTGCCAAGCATTTCGGACTTCCCATCCTACCCTTGATCGAGGGTGCCGACGTGTCTGAGAACAGCTTCGATGCCAAAGAAGGCATCGTGACCAATTCGCCTGTAAAGGGTAAAGACAGCACCGACGGCTTCTCTCTCAACGGTTTGACGGTGAAAGAAGCCATTGCCGCCACGAAGAAATTTGTTGCCGAAAAAGGCATCGGCAGAGTGAAGGTGAACTACCGCATACGCGACGCTATCTTCTCCCGACAGCGCTACTGGGGCGAGCCGTTCCCCGTTTACTACGACAACGGTATTCCCAAGATGATTCCGGAAGAATGTCTCCCCATCGAATTGCCGGAGATTAAGGAATACAAACCCACCGAGACCTGTGAGCCGCCATTGGGCAGAGCCACCAAATGGGCATGGGACACGGTGAAGAAAAAAATCGTGGACAACAGCCTGATTAACGAAAAGACGGTGTTCCCCATCGACCTGTGCACCATGCCGGGCTTTGCCGGATCGAGTGCGTATTATCTGAGATATATGGACTCTCACGACACGGAGGAACTGGTATGCCAATCGGCTGCTCAATACTGGAGACACGTGGATCTCTACGTGGGTGGCACGGAACACGCTACGGGACACTTGATTTACAGCCGATTCTGGAACAAATTTTTGTTCGACTTGGGTGTGAGTTGCGAGGAAGAGCCCTTCCAAAAGCTCATCAACCAAGGCATGATTCAGGGTCGCAGCAACTTCGTCTATCGTGTGGAAGAACTCAGCACAACGGAGAAACCGGTGTTTGTGAGCTACAACCTGCGCGGCAACTACAAGGAAGTGACCCCTATCCATGTATGGATAAACCTTGTGAAGAACGATGTGCTCGATATAGAGGCTTTCAAACAATGGCGTCCTGAATACAACAACGCGGAGTTTATTCTCGAAGACAACAAGTATATCTGCGGATGGGCAACGGAGAAAATGTCGAAGTCGATGTACAACGTCGTAAATCCCGACGATATTATCCGTGAATATGGAGCCGATACATTGCGATTGTATGAGATGTTCCTCGGTCCTGTAGAAGCCAGTAAGCCTTGGGATACCAACGGTATTGACGGGTGTTTCAGATTTCTCAAGAAGTTCTGGAACTTGTTCTTCGACAACCGCACCGGCAAGTTTACTGTTGATGATTCGGAGCCTTCGAAAGAGAGTTTGAAGAGTCTTCACAAGCTCATTAAGAAGGTGACGAAAGACATTGAAGACTTCTCCTACAACACAAGCATATCGGCTTTCATGATTTGCGTGAACGAATTGGGGCAGCAGAAGTGTCACAGCCGAGAGGTATTGAAACAACTTGTTGTGCTCATCGCGCCCTTCACACCCCACATTGCCGAAGAACTTTGGCAACAGTTAGGGCTGGAAGGCTCGGTGTGCGATGCCGAATGGCCTGTCTGGAACGATGCATATCTTGTGGAGAATGAGATTCAAATGACAGTCAGTTTCAACGGAAAGGCGCGCTTCCAAAAGACTTTTGCCGCCGATGCTACTAAGGAAAACATCGAAAAGCAAACTTTGGAAGACGAACATTCGGCCAAATATATAGATGGCAAACAGATTGTAAAGGTCATTGTTGTGCCCAAGAAAATCATCAATATTGTGTTGAAATAGGAAATAAGGAAACGAGGAGTTCAGCAGATAAACGATTAGCCGGGAAGTAAATACTTAAGTTTTAACAAGCTTTTTGAGACGTAATCAACGATCAACAAAGGCCATATCTAAACTGCTCAACTCCCTCATCTGGCTCAATGTAAGCCTGAATTCTATATAAACACGGACAAAAACTTTCATTCATGACTATCGACCATCGCATCATTTTCAATGAAGCCAAAGACTATATATTCATTACACTTGGCTTAATTCTTTATGCGTTTGCATGGGGGCTCTTCCTATTGCCTTACGAAATTGTGACGGGTGGCGTTACCGGTATGGCTGCCATCATATTCTATGCCATTCAAATACCGATTCAAGATAGTTATTTTGTGATCAATGTCGTGCTATTGGCGTTGGCATTAAAGATATTGGGCTTCAAGTTTCTGATGAAGACCATCTATGCCATCTTTATGCTTTCGTTTTTTTTATGGGCCGTGCAGGAGTTTATGCCGGTGGATGAAACCGGTGCCTATGTTAAGATTCTGGGTGAAGGGCAGGACTTCATGTCGTTGCTTATAGGCTGTACCATGACCGGAACATCACTGGCCATCGTGTTTATGAACAACGGATCGACCGGTGGAACAGATATTATCGCCGCATCGGTTAATAAATACTACAATGTTTCTTTGGGTCAGGTGCTCATTGCAGTAGACCTCTGTATCATTGGCAGTTGTCTCTTTATTCCTCAATTTGGAGATGGATTCAGTAGAGTACACAAGGTTGTTTTTGGTCTGTGTACGATGGTTGTCGAGAACTTTATGCTCGATTACGTGATGAATGCACGGCGTGAATCCGTTCAATTCATGATTTTCTCGAAGAAATATCAAGAGATTGCCAATGCTATCGCAACAGACATGGATCATGGTGTTACCATTCTTGACGGACACGGATGGTACACAGGACAAGAAATGAAAATACTGTGTATATTGGCCAAAAAGCGTGAGAGCACAACTATTTTCCGACTTATCAAGATGATAGACCCTAACGCGTTTGTGAGCCAAAGTTCTGTGATCGGCGTGTATGGCGAAGGATTTGACAACATCAAAGTAAAATTACCCAAGAATCCTCCCGCTCAAACCAAGCCGAAATAAAGGTTTTTTCATTCGGTTATTCCTATCATGAGCTTTTCTCAATCCGGTTGTATCGTCCTTTGATAACTTCATTATATTAGATAGATTACAACAATACGGGTATATAAAATCATAGTAAAAAATGAAAATAGTATTCGCCACAAACAACAAAAACAAGCTAAAGGAAATCAGAGACATACTTGGAAACAGCTTCGAAATAGTATCGCTTTCAGACATTGGCTGCCATACAGACATCCCCGAAACCGGCAATACACTTGAGGAAAACGCCCGACAGAAGTCTGAATACATCATGACCAACTACCGTATAAACTGTTTTGCCGACGACACAGGGCTTGAAGTCGAAGCACTCGGTGGCGCTCCCGGCGTACATTCTGCCCGTTATGCGGAGGGCACCGACCACAACAGCGAGGCCAATATGGCCAAATTGCTGCGGGAACTGAAGGATAAAGACAATCGCAAAGCACGTTTCCGGACAGTTATTTCGTTGCTTGAGGTGAGTGGAGAATCCCCATTTGAGTATCGGGAAATACAATTTGAAGGTGAGGTTAAAGGCCATATCTCCACCGAAAAGCATGGTACTGATGGCTTCGGCTACGACCCAATCTTCGTCCCCGAAGGCTACGACAAGAGCTTTGCAGAGCTTGGAGAAGAAATCAAAAACCAAATAAGCCACAGAGCCAAAGCCGTGAAGAAATTGGCAGAATATCTCAAAACCTACAAAAAATAACCGTTCATCATATCCCATTATTAACCAATGATGCAACGAAACCGTCCTTTGGGTTGGGCCGTCAGCAACCAATAATGTAACGCAACCATTCTTTGAGTTAGACCGCCATTAACCAATGATGCAACAAAAGCGTCCCTTGAGTTAGGCCGTATAATCCTTCTATGCAAATCTTTAACGCGTTATGAAACAATAGTTTCAGTGTTTTATCGTTCTATTGATAACCCATGATTCACGGTTATGAATAATAAAACATTTCGCAGAACAGCAAACATACATACTCCAAAAAGCATAAAGGCTCTTGTTTCCCTCTTTATGCTTATATTCTTTTACAGTTCCTCGCTTTCCGCTCAAACCGGAAAGTGGAAGTCATATCTCAGTTATTACAATCCCACAGAAATAGAAACGGCCGGCAGCAATATGCTTTACGTGCTGGCTTCAAACAGTCTTTATTCGTACAATAAGACTGATAAAAGCCTGCAAACATACGACAAGACCACCGTTCTCAACGATTGCGGCATTGCTCACATCGCATGGTGCCAAAAGGCTAAAAGGCTACTCATTGTCTATGAAAACCAAAACATAGACCTCTTGGAGCAGAATAGCAACGTGGTGAACATAGTCGATTACAAGAACAAATCGATGACTTCGGACAAAACTGTCTACAGCATCAACGTGTCGGGAAACTATGCTTATCTTGCCACCGGATTCGGAATTATCAAAATTAACGTTGCCGACGCCGAAATAAGTGATACCTATCAGTTGGGGTTCAAAGTTGATTATAGTTACGTTCAGAACGAATACCTCTACGCCGCAAGCAGCCAACAAGGACTGTTTCGGGGCTTACTGACGGATAATCTGCTCGACAAAGCAAAATGGACACGTGTGGGAAATTACACGTCTCAAGACAAAACCATCGACCCCGACAACCTTGCTCTGGTGAAAACACTCAATCCCGGCGGTCCGAAATACAACAATTTTGGGTTTATTCGTATGCATCAGGGAGCATTATATACCGTTGGCGGAGGTTTTTTATCGGCAAATGATTTGAATCGTCCGGGCTGCGTTCAAGTATTGAACAATGATAATTGGCAAATTTATGACGATGATTTGAAACAAAACACAGGTCACGATTTTGTTGATTTGAACGCTGTTGATATTGACCCTACAAATCCACAAAGAGTATTTGCTTCAGGAAGAACAGGACTATACGAGTTTAATAATGGTGTGTTCGTCAAGGAATACACCCCCGAAAACAGTCCTTTGCAAGGTGCGGCAACAGTAGGTGCCGACAACAAAGATTATAATATTGTTCAAGGAATCAAATTTGATTCCAATGCCAATCTTTGGGTACTCAACAGCATGAGTGCCACAACTTCCATACTGAAATACGGCAAGGACAACAAATGGACAAATCATCATAAGTCTGAACTCGTGCGCGACGGCTATTCATTATCGCGTATGGAAACTCCGATCATAGACAGCAGGGGGCTGCTATGGTTTGTAAACAAATTCTTCAATTATACGCAAGCCGTATGTTATCAGCCGTCCACAGACGCCGTAAAAACATTTACCAGCTTTGTAAACGACGACGGAACAACCTTGAATATAAGCTATATGAACTGTGTTGCGGAAGATAAAGGCAATAACATTTGGATAGGGACGAACGCAGGTCCGATATATCTCTCACCTGAACAAATAACTGCTGAAAATCCCACTTTTACACAAGTTAAAGTTCCCCGAAACGACGGCACAAACTATGCAGACTATCTTCTCTCAGGCATAGACATTAATTGTATGGTTGTAGACCAAGCCAACCGCAAATGGTTTGGTACAAAAGACAACGGCGTTTACCTCATCAGTTCTGACAATATACACCAAATTGAACATTTCACAGAAGAAAACAGCCAACTGTTCTCAAATAATATTGAATCCATCGCCATAAACGAGGCCACCGGAGAAGTGTTTTTCGGCACCGACAAAGGACTTTGCTCCTATATGAGTAATGCCACAACGGCTGCGCAAGGCATGACAAAAGACAATGTCTACGCTTATCCCAACCCTGTAAGACCCGATTACACCGGCCCCATCACCATTACCGGACTTGACGAAAACGCAGATGTAAAGATTGTTACCGTCAATGGCACTTTGGTCAGCGAGGGACGCGCTTCGAGCGGCAAATTCAAATGGTACGGAATCGACCGTAACGGCAGACCGGTAGCCTCAGGAGTGTATATGGTTCAAGTAGCCACTCAAGAAGGAGAAAAAGGAGTAGTATGCAAAGTTGCCATCGTAAGATAATTCTCACATTCACCCTGCTGCAACTCGTTGTGCTGTTGGTGTTTGGCTACACCCCATACCCCGACAGTAACGGCTACATCACATTGGCCAAAGATTGTATTCTTCATGGTGAGCCATACCCCGTGAGCCATAAAATCAGCGAACTACTGTTCATCTGGAACATTGGTGCCATCAACCTTGTAGCCCTTACGCTTAAAATCTTTAATTCCGCTACTCCCCTACTTGTTCTCTATTGCCTGCTCAAAGGAGCAACGGCATGGCTTGTATATGAGCTTACAAAAAAAATATTGAATCGGAAAACAGCTTTTATCACCCTTATTTTATATGTTGTTTATCCTGCAAACTATGGCGAATCCACTTCACTGCTGAGCGAAATACCCTCCTTTTTCTTTTCTCTTTCAGGGATATGGCTCACCGTATGCCGCAGAAAACCGATAGCCGGAGGTGGCGCAATAGCGCTTGGCAACTGGTTTCGCCCTATGGGAATTGTCTTTCTGTTGGCCCTTTTCCTTTACAACCGAAAATCCATTCTGAGAAACATCGCAGGATATGCAGCTGTGATTTTGATGATAGGAGGCACTTGCTTCATGCGTACCGGTCATTTCATCTATCAAGCCAAAACAGGATGGATGGCGTTGTTGCAATACAGCGTAGACCACACGGAAAGCACCGACGACGACAGTCTGCCCATCATACAAAATGCCAACGCCATAGAGAAAGACAAAATATGGCGACAGCGATTCATTTCATGGGTGAAGGAACATCCGTCAGAATATGTCGCACAGATGCCGCGCAAACTCATCAATACTTATGCGTCGGACAATGTTAATCTATGCGCGTTCCTCAGTCACAAAGCACAAAGAAAGTACCTTTATGAAGAACTGAGCATGAAAACCCTATACCGTCAGTTTCCAAATTACACGCCTGTTCAGATTCTTACCATCATCAATCTCATTTACTACTATTTTCTTCTGCTTTCCTTCATCATGGCAAGTGTATTCCTCATCAGGGAGAAAGCATGGCAGCGGCTCACCATTCCGTTTGCCGTCATTATCATCACAACGGCTATAATTATGTTTGTCGGGCACGGTGAAGCCCGTTTTCACAATATCCTGATGCCGTTTTTTATCATGGTCACAGCGTTTGCCGCCACATTATATCACGATAAGAAACGTACCAAAATAATTGACAATGCCTGAGAGAAAACAATGGGTAGACCTATTAAGAGGCGTTTGTATGATGGCCATATTATGGGATCACACGGAAATCTATATGTCCGGCCGAAACATCATCCCCTACGCCATCTATGTGACAGATGCTCTCGTTGTCTTCTTTTTTCTTTCAGGCTACCTTATGTTCAAGGCAAACGGATTCGACATCAAACATAAAATGAAATCGATCTGCCGAACACTCCTATTGCCTTACTTCATATTTACGATCGTCATAACCATTACTAAAACATGGGTAAGAGGGCAACAACTCGTATTTCCCGACCTCGTCACATATATAGGTACAGGACAAGCCTCATGGTTTATTGCTGCCCTCATCACTGCGGAAATCATTTTCAGCATCGTCCTGCATCTTTGTCGCGAAAAGATAGGAGCCGTTGCCATTGTCTCCTTCACGCTGAGCGGAATACTCTTGGCCTTTCACGACAAAACAGACATTAACTTCTGGCAAATCGAAAATGCGCTTTTAGCCGTCTTATTTCTATTTTCAGGCTATGCCTATCATCGGTTTGAATCCCATTTAAAAATACTTTCCCGCCCACTCTACTTGCTTATAGGCGTGTTATTGATGGTGGTTATCAAAGTGATAATCTATACTCAATCCATAGAATTATACATCAATCCAATCGCTATCAGGCACTATCCCCTATTCCTTCTCAATGTTCTTGTATCCATATTAGTTCTGACAAGCATCTCCAAAAAATTCCCAAATGTGTCCGTGATACAATGGACGGGGAGAAATTCAATAGTCTATTATTTTTTGAGTGGAGCCGTGCCCATGATAACGCAGATGCTGTTTGCGGCCATAGGTCTTACCTATAACCACAACTATATGGTCATTTTAGCTGCGTTCGCGGTTGTCTATTTGCTTGCGTCCGTTTTGACATGGATCGTATGCAGATATGCACCTTTTATCATAGGAAGGTTTTAAATCGTATCTGTTTTCACAGCTTGCAATTCAATTTGATATTACTTTAAAAAGCAATGGGGGGCTAAACTTGTCCACAACTCATTATATTATTCTTATTTTATATTAAAAGATAAATAAAAAGAAGATAAAGATGATATTCTGTGGATAAGTTGATAACATTCAGCCGGAATATTTGGCAGTTTCATTATCAACAGTTTGGTATCGTTTATTCACATGTTTTGATAATATCTTATTGTTGTTTATCAGTTAGTTATATGGTTTATCCACAATATGGAGTAGCGGTGAATAACTCATAAGTTGATAACTTTTGATGTTTAAAAACCGTTGATAACGGCAGAATATCCCGGTGAAAACTATGTGGATATCCACACTGTGAAGATGGCATGATAATGGGTGTGTATAAGTTGGGAGTTATTATGGAGTTATACAGAGGTTATCCACACAGTTATCAACAGTAATGACGGATAAGTATTTTGGACGAAAGCTCATCAGTAGTATTGCAGTAAGCCTATTATTGCGCTCTATGATAATATAAGGTATAGAATGTGGAATTGTCATGAAAACTTGTATGTAATCCTGTCATGATTTTGTAGTGTTATAGCTTCTTTAAACTAACTTTTTATCAACAATCATTCAAAATACAGATATTCAAATTACCATGATTTTGCGATGAAGGTCTAACGGCAGTATGGTTAGGCTGTAACGGCAATGCGGTTAGGCTGTGAACGTGTTGCGACGAAGCTTCAATCGCAGGGCCGATAAGGCCTAACCGTAGCTCAATTTGATGTAAGAATAGGGAGATTTTTGCTTATATAACTGTAACTATCTGATGATTAGTTGTTTACTTAAATGCGTCAATTTTGGCGTATTTCAAACCAATCATCATTAATTTTCAAATTCGGGAAATATAAAGGGGTGTTTGTCAAGATTAATACAAAGTATTAATCACCGTAATGATAGGGTCTAAATGGTTTAGGACAGATTACGTTCGATACGTTTCACAACCTGTTCGGGACTGATGTTCACCATGCAGGCGTAGTCCTTGCGCATACAGTCTTTCTTGCCATAGATAGAACAGGGACGGCAGGGCATATCTATCTGCACGGCGTTTTCGAGGGATTGATTCCAACCCATAAATCCGGCATAGGGATGCGTGGCGCCCCAGATGCTTACAACGGGCGTGCCCACAAGTGAGGCCAGGTGCATGTTGGAACTGTCCATGGAAACCATCACATCGAGGTTTCTCATCAGGATGAGTTCTTCCTTAAACCCTTTGAGTGCGGCAGAAGCATTGATGCAATTTCTGTATTGTGATACAATATCGTCAATTTTCTTTCTTTCTTTGTCGCCTCCACCAAAGAGAAATATACGACAGGAAGGATGGAGCTTGGAAATTATTTCGATGACTTTCATCATCGATTCCAATGGATAGGTTTTGGGTCGATGTGCTGCAAAGGGAGCAATGCCTATCCATTGCTGAAACTTTTTCTTCTCTCCGATAACTTGAGAAAGTTGTCGCAGATTAGCCTGTTCGGGGGTGAGAATGGACGTAAATTCCGGATTGACGGGGTATCCTAACTCTTCAAACACCTTTGCATAGTTGTCAAAGACGGTTGGAAGCGGTTTGAACACCTTATTATTTGTGGCCGTGAGCTGTTTGCGTTGCTGCCTATGCTTGTTGAGATGAGCCACTTTGCAATGGTCTATATTAAAGAGCATGCGCAGATAATTGGACCTTAACACATTGTGAAGGTCGGCTACAGCTGTGAAATTTTTAGCGGAGAGACGGCGATAAAGGGCATTGAGCCCTTTAATGCCATGATATTCTTTATGAATGTCGGCTTCCATGAAGCTCACGTTTGGTGCCAGATTCTCGAAAAAGGGACGTGCAAACGGACGGGAGAGCATTGTAAATCTCACGTGCGGATACTGTTTGGCCGCAGCATAGACAATGGGTACCGTCATGGCAACATCTCCCATTGCTGAGAATCTGATGACCAGTATGTGTTCGGTTTTCATAGAAAAGAATGCAGGAAGAAGCTGTGATTATTTCTTCTTGTAAAGTACGGGATTTGTGCTTGGGTCGTTGTACATTTTCATTTGACGGTACACTTTCATGTACTTCCTTCCGGCTTCGATGTCTTCCAACAGCTGGTCGATAGCCAAACTGAGGTCTACTTGCTGTTCGAGCAGAACATGAAGTTTTGCGGTGCAGTTTTTCTTGTGCTCCTCGCCGGCATCTTCGCGCTCTGCCTGTTCACGCATGTGATATATTTTCAGAGCGAGGATGGAGAGCCGGTCGATGGCCCATGCCGGACTCTCGGTATTCAGCCGGGCATCATCGGAAAGCTTAATGTCAGCGTATTTCTGACGGAAGTAAGAGTCGATTTGCTCCACAAGGTCTGTGCGATCTTGGTTGGAACGGTCGATGCGACGTTTGAGCGACAGGGCATCTGCGGGGTTGATGTGAGGGTCACGAATAATGTCTTCGAGATGCCATTGTACAGTGTCTATCCAACATTTAAGGTACAAACGATTTTCGATAGATCCATTTTCGTATGGATTGTGGATAGTAGTATCGATATCGTCAGTCATGTGATAGTCTTCAATCGCTTTGTTGAAGATCTCATTGCATTGCTTTGTAAATGCCATTTTTAGTTGATTTAGATTTGTGCAAAGATACCAAATGATTTTCAGATAAACAACATAATGTTACAAAAAAAGGTGTTAAAATATGCACAGTGATATGGTATTTGTGCAATGAAATGGCATTTTTAAATAGAAATATTTGCGTAATTGAATAAAATGTTGTTTCTTTGCAGCCGTTTTGTAGAAATATACTAATTATTAAAAAGTTACAATCATGTCAGAAATTGAATCAAAAGTTAAGGCAATTATTGTTGATAAGCTTGGTGTTGATGAAGCAGAAGTAAAATCTGAAGCAAGTTTCACAAACGACCTTGGTGCAGATTCCCTGGACACGGTAGAGTTGATTATGGAATTCGAAAAGGAATTCGGCATCTCTATTCCTGATGACAAGGCTGAAACAATTCAGACCGTTCAGGACGCCGCAAATTATATTCAAGAGAACGCCAAATAATTTGAGCGTCAAATGTTTGGCGTTTTAGGTAAAACGCTAAACTTTTACATTTAGTAAATTTTAAATGGAATTAAACAGAGTAGTGGTAACAGGGCTTGGCGCCGTTACTCCGGTTGGTAACACACCTGAAGAGATGTGGAATAACCTCTTGGCCGGAAAAAGTGGTGCAGCTCCGATTACTTCATTCGATACGACCAACTTCAAAACCAAGTTTGCCTGCGAGGTGAAAGACTTGAACGTCAATGATTTCATTGATCGCAAAGAGGCACGGAGGATGGATCGTTGCACTCAGTTGGCCATGATCAGTGCCATTCAAGGTGTAGAAGATTCCGGTATCGATTTGGAGAAGGTAGATAAGAACCGTATTGGTGTTGTTTACGGCATCGGTATTGGTGGCATCAAAACTTTCCAAGAGGAAGTGATGTATTACGGTCAGCATTGTGAAAATGGACCGAAGTTCAATCCTTTCTTCATCCCCAAGATGATTTCGGATATCGCTGCAGGACAGATCAGCATACATTTTGGATTTCATGGGCCTAACTATGTGACGACGAGTGCTTGTGCTTCGTCATCTCATGCTTTGGCCGATGCGTTCAATCTGTTGCGTCTGGGCAAGGCCGACATCATTGTAGCCGGTGGCTCTGAGGCTGCCATTTGCGACTGTGGATTGGGCGGTTTCAACTCCATGCATGCGCTTTCTACCCGCAACGACGATCCCGAAGGGGCCAGTCGTCCATTCAGTGCCAGTCGTGACGGATTTGTCATGGGTGAGGCTGCCGGTTGCTTAGTTCTCGAAACCCTGGAACATGCGAAGGCTCGCGGCGCGAAAATATATGCCGAAATGGTTGGCGAAGGTATGAGTGCCGATGCCTATCATATCACCGCTTCTCATCCGGAAGGACTTGGCGCCAGATTGGTGATGTCTTCTGCGCTTAAAGATGCGGATTTGTCAGTGGAGGATGTCGATTACATCAATGTTCACGGAACGTCTACTTCGGTGGGCGATATTTCAGAGGCCAAGGCTATCAAGGAGTTGTTTGGTGAGCAGGCTTATAAGGTAAATATCAGCTCTACGAAGAGTATGACAGGCCATTTGCTTGGTGCTGCCGGTGCAGTAGAGGCGATGGTTTGCGTGTTGAGCGTTCAGAACGACATCATTCCTCCTACAATCAACCATGCAGAGGATGATAACGACCCGGATATTGACTATAACATGAACTTCACTTTCAACAAAGCTCAGAAGCGTGAAGTGCGTGTCGCCTTGTCGAATACATTTGGATTTGGTGGTCATAATGCTTGTGTAATCTTTAAAAAGTATGCTGAATAGAGTAAGTATGCTTAGTAACATAATTGATAGAATAAGGCTCCCTTTCCGCAAGGATAAGGAGCTTTATTCTTCTTTGTATCGTATCATTGGTTTCTACCCACATGATATCAGTTATTATAAGTTGGCATTGATGCATAAAAGTGTGATGCGACGCAACAAGAAAGGAAAGCCGGTAAACAATGAGCGGCTTGAGTTTCTTGGCGATGCCATACTTGATGCTGCGGTGGGCGACATCGTTTACCGTCACTTTCCGAAAAAGAGGGAGGGTTTTCTAACCAACACCCGTTCCAAACTTGTACAGCGAGATACACTCAATAAATTAGCTAAGGAATTAGGAATCAATGATTTGATATTATCCAACGGGCAGAGTTGTTCGCACAATAATTACATGGGCGGCAATGCTTTTGAAGCACTTGTGGGAGCCATGTATCTCGACAGGGGCTATGACGCGTGTATGCGGTTTCTGAAAAAACGTATCCTTGCCCAAATGATCAATATCGACAAGGTGGCTTACAAGGAGGTGAACTTCAAGAGTAAACTCATTGAATGGACTCAGAAAAACCGGGTAAGGATCGACTTTGAACTTCTGAACGAGGAGAAGGACGAGAATGGAAGTCCGATGTTCTCATATCAGGTATTGCTTGAGGGCATTCCCGGATGCAAGGGAACAGGATTCTCAAAGAAGGAAAGTCAGCAGAAAGCCTGCAAGGAAACGCTTGAGAGATTGAGGCGGAATGTACAGTTTCTTGATGATGTTTTTGCGGCAAAGAGCGGTCGTACTAAAATGGAAGAAGAGCCGATAGAGTCCGTTCCGGAAGTTGACGAGACAAAAGATTTCATCATTTCCTCTGAAACTTCTCAAGAAGAAGAAACAAAACACGAACCAGTTTTTCAGGAAAGCGTCTGCGATGAAGCTGAAATTGTGAGAGAAGAAGTAGATAATGAGAACGATGGAAATACCGACTTGCCGGACGAGGACGATGAGTTGAATTTTGAAAAAAGCAAAGCAGACGATGAGGAGGGCATCATTGCAGCTGCCGAAAATGCTGCTTTTTTGGGAGAAGAAAAAATCAACTGATTGTTCGACAGCAGCTTAGTTGTTTTATTTAAAAATCCAACGAAGGGTTAAAACAGTAGCAGACGCGCTGAGCATCAATCATGTTTGTAATTCGATAATTGTTCAGAAGTTTCTCTTTGTCAATCTTTTGAAAGCTCAAGGCAGTTGAATTTTTGCTGAAAATAAATAGGATTGGCGTTCTTTATAACATGAAATACCATAGTCAATATTGAGTAATCAGGTAATTAATATTGAGGATTTAGATAGTCAATCTTAAATAATCAAGTAGTCACTATTGAGTATTCGTGACAAAGTACGGACGAATCAACTGTTTTATTTTTTTGTTTTCATTTTTCCTTTACATTCTTATCTTAAAATTACTAAATTGTTATATTTTGTCAATAAATTAAGGTAATTTTGCCTATTAAACTGATATACTGTGCATCATGAATCTAACTAAGATAGCGAGTAAATTCTTTCTGCCCCGTCAGAAAGAACTTGATAGGCATTATACAGACCCGGAGGGGCTGCAACGGAAAGTGCTGAACTATCTGATAGAGCACGGACAGCACACCGAATACGGTCGTAATCATTTGTTGGGCGCCACCAAAACGTATGAAGATTTTGCCCAAAATATTCCGATAAACACCTATGATGAGTTGAAGGGTGATATCGATCGTATGCGGCGTGGAGACCCCAATGTATTGTGGCCGGGTGTTGTGAAATGGTACGCCAAATCATCGGGAACAACCAATGATAGGTCCAAGTTTATTCCCGTAACGCATGACGGAATCCACAATCTGCATTATAAGGGTGGCAAGGATGTTGTTGCATTGTATCTCCGCAACAATCCCGACAGTCGCATTTTTGACGGACAATCACTTATTTTGGGCGGAAGCCACTCTCCGAACTATAATCTTGACGGCTCGTTGGTGGGCGATTTGAGTGCTATTCTCATTGAGAATATCAATCCGTTGGCCAATCTTGTGCGAGTGCCCAAGAAGAAAACAGCTCTGCTTTCCGACTTTGAGGTGAAGCGCGACCGCATTGCAAAGGAGTGCATCAATAAGAATGTCACCAACATTTCGGGTGTACCGTCGTGGATGCTCAGTGTGCTTGTGCGTGTCATGGAGCTTTCGGGTAAGCACCATCTCGAAGAAGTGTGGCCCAATTTGGAGGTGTTTTTTCATGGTGGTATAGCTTTCACGCCCTACCGCAACCAATATGAGCAACTCATTACATCGCCGAATATGCATTATATGGAAACCTATAATGCTTCTGAGGGCTTCTTTGGCATCCAAGATGACCCCAACGATAAAGCGATGCTCCTGATGCTCGACTACGGCGTTTTCTATGAGTTCATTCCTTTGGAAGAGGTTGGACAGGACGATGCCCACGTCATCCCGCTCGAAGATGTGGAACTCGACCGCAACTATGCTATGGTGATTACCACTTCGTGCGGACTGTGGCGATACATGATAGGAGACACGGTGAAGTTTACATCCAAAAAGCCTTATAAGTTCTTGATTACGGGTCGCACCAAGTATTACATCAATGCTTTTGGTGAAGAACTCATTATGGAGAATGCCGAGAAGGGTCTGGCCTACGCTTGTGAGCACAGTGGCGCACAAATCAGCGAGTACACAGCTGCGCCCGTTTATATGGATGCCAATGCGAAATGCTGCCATCAATGGCTCATAGAATTTACGAAAGAGCCGGATTCTATAGAGCATTTTTCCGACCTGCTCGATCACAAACTTCAGGAAATTAATTCTGATTATGAAGCCAAACGGTCGCATAATGTCACACTACAGCACCTTGAAGTGGTGAAGGCACGCCCAAATCTGTTCAACGATTGGCTCAAGTCCAAGCAGAAATTAGGTGGACAGCATAAGGTACCCAGACTCAGCAATTCGAGGAAGAATATGGACGAGTTGTTGGAAATGAATTAAATGGCACACCAACAAGCCTGAAATCGAAAGGGAACATAAGGGTAAACACGTAGAAGGAACAGGGTTTTGAAGAAACAAAAAGGTTGTAATGTTTTGTTTCTATTGTGCAAAATATAGTAGAAATAGGCTCTTTTCAAGGAAAAATAACAGATGCTTAGTATGAAAAACGGAGGCAAAATAATACAAAAGATCTTTCGAAACAGAAAGTTTTTTCCTCTTTCTCTTTTCGCCCTTCTGCTCTTAGGCTGTGCCCGTATGGGTAATCCGGACGGAGGATGGTTTGATGAAACACCTCCAAAGGTAATAGGTGCAACCCCTGAAGACAAAGCCATCAACGTAGACAAGCGGCACATTTATATCAATTTTGATGAGTATATCACCATAGACAACCCTACTGAGAATGTGGTGGTATCGCCTCCACAGCTGGAAGCGCCGGAGATAAAGGGACAAGGTAAGCGCATCAGCGTCAAGCTGATGGATTCTCTGAAGGTGAACACCACCTACACAATCGACTTTTCCAATGCCATCAGCGACAACAACGAGGGTAATCCTCTCGGCAATTATACCTACAGTTTTTCTACCGGCGACCATATCGACACACTCGAAGTGTCGGGTTATGTTGTGCAGGCAGACAATTTGGAGCCGGTGAAAGGCATGCTCGTGGGGCTCTACGACAACCTTTCAGATACTGTTTTTAAGCAACAACCCATGCTTCGTGTGTCGCGCACCGATTCACGCGGTCGATTTGTCGTGAAAGGCATCGCACCCGGAAAGTATCGTGTCTACGCCCTTCAGGATGCCGATGGAGACTATATTTTCGGCCAGAAAAGCGAGATGATCGCTTTCAATCACGACATTATAGAGCCGTCGTTCAGACCCGATATTCGTCAGGATACCACGTGGATGGACTCCCTGCGCATCGCTTCTATTGAGCGGGTTTCCTATACCCGTTTCACGCCCGACGACATCTGTCTGCGTGCATTCAATGAAATCGTGACCGACAGATACCTCATCAAGTCTGAGCGGAAAGAAGCCGACCATTTCATGTTGTATTACAGTTATGGAAACGACGAACTGCCGGAGCTTCGCGGTCTCAATTTTGACGCAGACAATGCTTTTGTCATTGAGAGTTCCGAAAAGAAAGACACCATCACCTATTGGCTTCGTGACACCACGCTCGTCAATCAGGACACGCTCACGGTTGAACTGAAACACCATATCACCGATACCTTGGGGGTGTTGCAGTTGCAGACCGACACGATTTCCCTGCTGTCTAAACAGCCCTATGAGAAGCGCCTGAAGCAGAAGCAAAAGGAATTTGAAGCATGGCAGAAGGCTCAGGAAAAGAAGAAAAAGAAAGGAGACCCCTATGATTCCATCATGTCGCCGGAGCTATTGAAACTCCAGATAACACCGAGCGGAGAAATGGACCCCGACCAAAACATCAGCATTGTTTCGCAGGTGCCTTTGGCTGAGGTGGATGTCTCACAGATACATTTGTATTCCAAGTCGGACACTGCCGAAGTATGGTATCGGGAGCCGTTCGAAATGCATCGGCAGAATGTCAGGACTTATTTGATTAAGGCGGAGTGGAGACCTGAAGTGGAATACAGTCTCGAAGCCGATAGCGCAGCCTTTACAACCATCTATGGACAGGAAGCAAAAGCCTTGAAACAAGGCTTGAAGGTGCGCTCTAACGATTCGTTCGCAACATTGCTCATCACGCTGACCGGACTGCCTGACAAACCCGTTATAGGACAGCTCATGGATGGCTCTGATAAGGTAGTGAAACAGGTCAAAGCCTTGAACAATCAGCTCGAATTCTTCTATCTGAAAGAAGGTAAATACTATTTGCGCATCATCATAGATGAAAACAACAATAATCGCTGGGACACAGGCAATTATGATGAAGACTTGCAGCCCGAACAGGTGTATTATTATCCTGAAGAAATAGAATGTAAGGCAAAGTGGGATGTAACCAGAACATGGAATCCCACGTCTACTGTATTATACAGACAAAAGCCAAGTGCCATTACAAAGCAGAAGGAAGATAAGGAAAAGACGGTGAAGAATCGTAACTTTGAACGCGCGAAAAAACTTGGCATTGAATACATTTCCAAAGCAAAATAGAATGAAGAAGAAACTAAAAATAGCAGTCTTGTTACTGCCTCTCTTTTTAGGAAGCCTTTTTGCTTCAGCACAGTGCTCATACAAAAACACAGCATTCAAGTCGGGAGAACACCTCTGCTACAACCTATATTTCAATTGGAAGTTTGTGTGGGCGAAAGTCGGCACGGCTTCTTTCTCAACAGTAAAGAGCGTCTACAATGGCACACCGGCCTATCGCGGCAGCCTCATAACAAGAGGAAACGGCAAGTTGGAGAAGATGTTCGTGCTTCGCGACACGCTGCTCTGCTACAACACGCTCAATCTCCAGCCTCTTTATTATCGGAAGGGAGCGCGTGAAGGCAAGCGATATAATGTGGACGAAGTGTTCTACAGCTACCCTAACGGTAAGTGTAGCGTAAGGCAGCACCGGCAGCACTCGAATGGTAAACATTCATGGAAAACAGCGACTTACGACGACTGTGTGTACGACATGATGAGTATTTTCATGCGTGCCCGCTCATTCAATCCAACGGGATGGAAGAAGGGGTACGACATCAATTTCCCTATTGTAGACGGTAAAAAGCGTTATCCGGCAAAGCTTCGCTATGAGGGAAAGCAGAATGTGAAGACTGACAGTGGGCATACTTACCGATGCTTGAAGTTGGCCTATATGGAAAATGACAATGGAAAGGGGTACGAGAAGGTAGTAGATTTCTTTGTGACCGACGACGAAAACCACATCCCGGTGAGGCTTGATATGCATCTTCGATTTGGCTCAGCCAAGGCTTACTTGACAAATATGCGTGGCATTAAGCATCCTGTGACGTCAATAGTGAAATAGAAAATCATCATGATGACGATTTAATTGCTACGCCCAAACCCTATTATACAGGCGCCCCATCATTTGGAAGATGATGGGGCGTCTGCGTTTCTATGGTCATGTTGCGCGCAATACACCTCTCCGCTATGCATCAATCATCCTGCAAAAACAGTGTTTCTTGCCAGCAATCTGTGCAATCAGGCTAAGCCGTTGTTTTTCTTTCAGACCGGCAGGACTGGTCAGACAACTCCGATCGGTCCAACCACTCCGCTCAATCAGTTGCTCCCTTCCCCTCTGTAATTTGTGCCATTCGTGTCATTCGCAGTTTTAAACAAATCCTGCTTTTTTCTTTACAAACACCCCTGTATATTTCGCTTATTTCAAAACAACTTTACTTTCGTCCTGAAATTCGTGAAATTAGCGAAATTCGTAGTCTGTTGATTATCAATGCTTTCTGTAAAAACGCCTTTTCGTCTATCATTTTGTTGTCTGCGGTTAGCTATCTAATGGCAGTGCGAAAGAGCCTTAAACGCAGTGCCGTTTGGGCGTAGTCGCAGTGTGGTTGGGGCTTAGTCGCACCGCGATTAAGGCTCCGTCATGATATGGCGGAGTACAGAGCCTGATAAACGGCCTGTTTTTTCATTCTGCGAAAAAGGAAAGAGGGGCAAAACATAGCCCTTTTTGTGCTGGTTGCTTCAAAAATAATTGCAGAAAAATGGTTATTTATTTTTACATAGCAACAGGTTTTCCGGTCATGCTCATCAGCTCTTGCCCGTTACAATTTTCTTGATTTCGTTGAGTTTGTTCAGTGCCTCTACGGGTGTGAGGTTGTTGATGTCGAGCCCCAATATCTCGTCTCTGACTTGAGAGAGAACAGGGTCGTCGAGTTGGAAGATGCTGAGCTGCATGCCGTCTCGGCTATCGGCGAGCCTCCCTACTGAGGGTTTCCCCACGCTTCCCACTTCGGCGTTGTCGGCCTCCAGTTGTTTCAAGATGACGTTGGCCCGCTTGACAATGGAACGCGGCATACCCGCAATTTCGGCCACATGAATACCAAACGAGTGCTCTGATCCACCGGGAGTGAGTTTGCGCAGAAAGATAACCTTGCCGTCTACCTCCTTCACCGACACATTGAAATTCTTGATTCGTGCGAAATGTTTCTCCATTTCGTTCAGCTCGTGGTAGTGGGTGGCAAAGAGTGTGCGTGCGCATGACCGGGGTTGTTCGTGCAGATATTCCACGATGGCCCATGCTATGGAGATGCCGTCGTAGGTGGATGTGCCGCGCCCCAACTCGTCGAAAAGCACCAGTGAGTGCGAGGTGACGTTGTTCAGAATGTTGGAGGCCTCTGTCATCTCGACCATGAATGTTGATTCTCCTTGCGAAAGGTTGTCGCTGGCACCCACGCGGGTGAATATCTTATCGACCAAACCTATTTTCGCGCTCTCTGCCGGCACAAAGCATCCCATCTGGGCGAGCAGTACGATGAGGGCCGTTTGTCGCAGCAGGGCAGACTTACCGGCCATATTCGGACCCGTGATTACTATAATCTGCTGTTTCTCGGTATCGAGATATACATCGTTGGGCACATAGCGTTCGCCCAGCGGCATCTGGGTCTCGATGACGGGATGACGGCCCTGATGAATGTCGAGCACATCGCTGTCGTCTACCGTCGGACGCACATACAGATTGGTTTCCGACACCTTGGCAAACGAGAGCAGACAGTCTATTTGGGCAATGATGTTGGCGTTGATCTGGATTTGCGGGATGTAATCCTGCATGGCGAGGATGAGCTCGTTGAACAGCTGCGTTTCCAACTCGATGATTTTTTCGTCGGCACCGAGTATTTTTTCTTCGTATTCTTTCAGTTCGGGCGTGATGTATCGCTCGGCCTGCGCCAGTGTCTGCTTGCGAATCCATGTTTCCGGAACATGGTCCTTGAACGTGTTGCGCACCTCAAGGTAGTAGCCAAACACATTGTTGAAACCTACTTTGAGCGACGATATGCCGGTCTCCTCGCTTTCGCGCTGTTGTATTTCGAGCAGGAAGTTTTTCCCGTTTCGCGATATATTGCGCAGCTGGTCGAGTTCTTCGCTGTAGCCATCGGCAATGACGTTGCCCTTGTTTACCAATAGAGGTGGGTCGGGTTTTATTTCGCGGGCGATGCGGTCGCGCAGACTCTCGCAGAGATTCATCTGCTCGCCGAGGCTTTTCAGACGCTCGTTGTTGGCATAGAGACAGGCCGACTTGATGGGTTGTGTGGCCATCAGCGCGTTCTTGAGCTGCACCACCTCGCGTGGCGACACCCTTCCTACGGCTACTTTCGAGATGATGCGCTCCAAGTCGCCGATGCGATGCAACTGCTCGTCGATGACTTGGCGGAAGTCGGGCTGCTTGAAAAAGTATTCCACAATGTCCTGACGGTCCCTGATGCGCGCCACATCCCTCAGCGGGAATACCGTCCATCGCCGCAACATTCGGCCACCCATAGGGGTCACCGTGCTGTCGAGGACGTTGAGGAGCGAGCGTCCGTCTTCCTGCATGGGTTGCGTAAGTTCCAGCGACCGTATGGTGAAATTGTCCATGCGCACATACTTGTCTTCCTCGATGCGTTGCAGGGAGGTGATGTGGTTGATGCTCGTGTGCTGTGTGACTTCAAGGTATTGCATGATGGCTCCGGCCGCGATGATGCCCTCGTGCAGATGTTCCACGCCAAATCCCTTGAGCGATCTGGTGCCGAAATGCTTCAGCAGTTTCTGGCGGGCCGACTGCTCGGTAAACACCCAGTCGTCCATCTCGAAGACGCAGTGCCGCGTACCGAAGTAGCGTTCGAACTCTTTTTTACGGTCGCGGTTGTAGAGCACCTCCTTCGGCGAGAAGCTGCCGAGCAGTTTTTCCACGTAGTCGTAGCTGCCCTGTCCGGTGAGAAATTCTCCGGTCGAAATATCGAGGAAGCTCACGCCACAGGCTGTTTTTCCGAACTGAATGGCAGAGAGGAAGTTGTTTTCCTTATAGTTGAGCACGTTGTCGCTCATGGCCACGCCCGGTGTCACGAGTTCGGTGATGCCTCGCTTCACCATCTTGTCCATCTCCGTGAGCCCCTTTTTGCCTTTGAGAGAGGCCCGTTTCTTTTTCGGATCTTCCAGTTGGTCGCATATCGCTACGCGTCTTCCTGCCCGGATTAGTTTGGGCAGATAGGTATCGAGTGCATGGTGTGGGAAGCCCGCCATGGCCGTTTCGCCGGAGTTTCCGCCGTTGTTGCGTTTGGTGAGCGTGATGCCAAGGATGCCCGAAGCAGTGACGGCATCGTCGCCGTAAGTCTCGTAGAAGTCGCCGCACCGAAACAGCAGCACCGCGTCAGGATGTTTTGCCTTCATCGAGAAAAACTGTCTCATCATCGGGGTCATTCCTTTATCTTTCTTTGCCATATTGTTTTGTCTGTTTTGAGAGAGGGGTATAAAGTTGTTTGTCGCCATCATCCGGCGATAGGTATGAGGACAATGCATTATTTCTTAACGAGATTGCCCAGTCCGGTGAGCAGGGCGCGTGCCAGCGGATTGTTGTCGAGCGACTCCTCTTCGGGTGTCTGTGGCTCGTCGATGAAGTCGTATTTGCGTGGGTCTTTCTCCACCACCTTGTAGCAGGAACGGCCGTGAATGCGGCTGCGCGTAAAACCGGCCTCCTGCATGGCGAAGCCAACGTCCTGATTAACATTGTCGCCGGGTGTCCAGTATGGATATTCTTTCATGAGGCGGTCTACAATGGTGTCGATGTCTTTGGCCTTCACCCGCTTGCCTTTGGGGGGTGACGCATAGAGCATGGAAACCATTTTCACAAGGTTGTCGGCCTCTTGAAAGGGTGAGTTCTGCACCGCCATCGCTTCCCGTTCCTCGTCGGTGAGGCCATAGTCGGCTCCGTTTTCTATCTCGGCCAGCAGTTGGGCGTAGAGCTGTTCGTAGGGAACAGGTGTCTTGACATCTATGCGATGCCCGATCTCTACACACACCAAATGAGCCGCACCGGCCGCATCGGACATGGGGTGAAGGTTGCCGGTGTTGGCGATGAAGGCCGAATAGTTGTTGCGTTTCTCGCTGGTGGTGCCGTAGGGGAGCCTGAAAACGGGTGTGCTTCGGGAGAAAAGATAGCGCATAAGCACTTCTTGGTCGGTGTTCTCTTGATAGAACTCGTCGATGCAAGTCAGCAAGTTGGTGGTAACAAGTTCGTGTACTTCGGCTGTGGAACGGAGTTTCACCTGATCGGTATAGTAAGGGCGCAGTTCGGGTGGAAGTATGATATTGCAGAAGGATGTTTTGCCAAAGCCCCATTGTCCCACAATGACGGGCACAATGATGTCGTGTTGCGCCACTTCGTACCCCATCCAACGGGCGACCATCTGAAGCATCCACTTGTGAAAACGGCTGTTCCAATCGGGGTTGGTCGTAACGATACGGTCAGCAAAAGTCGATACATAGTCGGTGCCGTCCCACTCCTCCAGTGCGTTGAGCCATGCTTCGGCCGGGTTCCAAGGTGTGATGAGGGTGGACTCGGTATAACGTTGGAGCAACGTCTCGGTGAGCCCCACCCCATCGCGTCCGGCCTCTAAGATAATGGTATTGATGGCCTCTTTGGACAGCGGCTGGTAATTTTCCGAGCCGGGAACGGCATATTGGGTCTCGCCGGTGAGCACGTTACGTCGCAGCTGACAGCGCGATTCAAGATAGGTCAAAGCATCCATAAACTCTTTCTTTTAATGTTCACAAAGATAGGAAAAAGTAAAAAGGAAAAGAAAGAAGTATTGAAAAATAATGTGAAAAAGGGTGCAATTTTTAATATATTGCACCCTAACGGTCTTCTTGCTGTGTTTATGGAGTTACGCGATGTATTGACTTGATGGTGACAATACAGGCGAACGCCCCTGAGATGATGCTGCGAAACAGTCTATTTTTCGGTGTAAATCACCTGTATCATGGTTTGTCCCACAGCTTTGAGCGTGTTTTTATCGATGTGGTCCATGTTGTCGTCAAGTGTGTGCCAGGTAGGTCCGAAAGAGCTTTGGATGCAGTCCGGATAGTAAGGAATAACGTCAATGCACGGTATTTTGGCAATCTGATTCAAGGGGACGTGGTCGTCGGTAACCATTCCTCCTTCTGCTTTTGGGAAGTAGGAGCCGTAACCGGCCTGACGGGCAGCGCGCCACACCTTTTTCACAATGTCAGGAGCATACTGCTTTGACAATCCTTCCTGATGGAATCGAGCACCTTGTCCTCCCACCATATCGAGCAAGATGCCATATCGGGGAGCATAACCTTGCGGCAGGTTGGAGGCGAAATAGTTGGACCCCAAAGCCCAGGAATTACCGTCATCCTGCACATCGGCCCACTGTGGAACACCCCAATCTTCAGCATCGAAGCACACAAAGTCTATCCCAAGATCGGGCGACAGCTGTTGGTTATCGGTGATTGATTGTTGCTTATAGGTTGTTCTTTGTTGCCTGTTGCCTGTTGCTTGTTGCTTGTCAGTTGCCGATTGTCTGTTGTTGCCGGTTGTCTGTTGTTGCGAAAGCAGTCTTGCCAATTCGAGCATCACGGCTACTCCACTCGCCGCATCGTTGGCAGCGAGGATGGGTTTACGCCAGTTGGCGGTGTCGGGATCGTTGTCTGCCCATGGCCTTGAATCCCAATGGGCACAGAACATGATGCGTGTGGTGGCGTCGGGATTATAACTTGCTATGATGTTGGTGGCTTTCAGAATGGTGCCGTCGTAGCCTTTCAGGTCGGCCTTTTGAAGTTCAACCTTGCATCCGTATTGCTTAAACTTGGCCACAATCCAGTCCAAACATTTCTCATGCCCGTCGGTATTCATGGCTCGCGGACCAAAATCGCACTGGGCTTGAGTGAACGCAAAGGCAGAGTCGGCATTGAAATCAGGACCAACGGGAGCCATTTTTTCCAGTTCATCGATATCCTCAATTTCGTCCGTAGAGGCCATGTGACCGGGCCAGAAGGCAAAGCCGAGAGCCGCTGCCGCACATATAATTCCAATCACGATGATGTATTTTTTCTTTGATGTTTTCATTTTGATGAGATGTTCAAGACGTGTTTTTAATACGTTCAAGTCGAGTTGTTGATGCGTTCAAGTCTTGTTTTTAATACGTTCAAGCCGTGTTTTTGATACGTTCAAGACGAGTTTTTGATGCGTTCAAGTCTTGTTTTTGATACGTTCAAGTCTTGTTTTTGATGTGTTCAAGACGAGTTTTTGATGCGTTCAAGCCATGAGGGCTTTTTTGTTGGCCTGCACTATTGACATGACACGCATCCAATTGCCGCCCCATATCTTTGCAATGTCTTGCTCGTTGTACCTGCGTCGCATGAGATGCAGTGTGAAATTGATGAGCTCTGAGGCGTCAGCGCACCCTCGCACGGTGCCATCGCCATCGAAATCGGTACCGATTCCCACGTGGTCGATGCCCATAATTTGGATGGCGTGCTCCAAATGCGCAATGGCATCCATGATGGTTGCTTCACCCTTTTGTCGCAGAAAACCATGATAGAGTGTTATCTGCACCACCCCACCCTTCTTTGCCAGTGACCGCATTTGGTCGTCGGTAAGGTTGCGTGGCACGTTGCAGAGTGCGCGGGCATTGCTGTGAGAGCATACGATTGGGGTGTGACTGATGTCCAACGCATCGTAGAACGAGCTTTCAGCAGCATGACTTAAGTCGACCATGACGCCCTCATCGTTCATCCGTTGAATCACTTTTTCGCCAAACTGAGATACACCTTGATGCGTGTTGCTACCCCGGGCACTGTCGCAAATGTCGTTGTCGCCATTGTGACAAAGCGTGATATAAACCACTCCTCGCTGTGCAAAATGGTGCACATTGGATAGGTCATGATTGAGCGCCAGCCCGTTTTCGATGCCGAAAACGATGCTTTTCAGTCCCCGTCGCTTGTTTTCATAGAGTTCTTCGGGGCTGCGGGCAAGGTTGATATAGGAGCTGTTTTCGTCTACAATCTCCTCTAATTTATCAAAAATGAGATCGGCATATTCGTTGGGCGAGAGCTGATCGGAAATGCCTTTGAGATGCGGATTGTGCCTGATGATACCCGCAATGTCTACCTTTTGGGCAAACTCTTCACCGGCTTTTGGCTGTGGCAGATAGGCCACCATAACAACAGCGTCTTGCCTCCCTTCGTGCATTTTGTGCAAATCGTATAGGATGCGTGGGTCGCGATGGTTGAATTTCACGCCTTGTGGGAAAAACATCGGAGTGTCGCAGTGACTGTCGAGCGTGAGCAGACGGTCGTGAAGCTGTTTTGCTTGAAGAAAATTGCGAGCATGATCAACAAGCCATTTGAAAAGTTTTTGTCCTTCTTCTTCCAACCATTCGGGGTGCCACTGCACGCCCATGATGGGTTTAAATTCAGTGCTCTCCATAGCCTCGATGATACCATCGGGTGCGATGGCGGTAGCGCGGAATCTGTTTCCGGGTGCGCTCACGGCCTGATGGTGGAAGGAATTAACGGCAATCACGGTCTCCCCGACAGCTTCTCTCCCCTTCTCTCCGGTTTCCAATAAGGATGTTGAACTGCTTTGCGTGCAACGTTCATTAGCTTCTCTCCCCTTCTCTCCGGTTTCCAATAAGGATGTTGAACTGCTTTGCGTGCAATGATCATTAGCTTCTCTCCCACCCTTTTCTGTGGAAGCGACAGCACTTTCGCCGTAGATTTCGGCAAGATAAGAGTTGGGAACAATCCTGATGGTGTGTGTAGGCTCGTTCTTATCGGCGTCCTGCGAGTGTTTGATACGTCCTGCGCGACCCTCCACATTAGGGAGTTCAGAGGGAATATAGGCTATATCCTGTGCCACCTTTCCACCCAGAGCCACTGCCAGAGCTTGCATACCGCGACATATTCCAAGTATTGGGATTTGGCGGTTGTAGGCCAAACGTATGAGGAGTAGTTCGGGCAGGTCGCGTGTGGAATTGATATTGTGGAGTTCCGGAAACGGTTCTTCCCCACTCCAAAGGGGGTTAAAATCAGCGCCTCCGGTAAGTATCAAACCGTCGATATGGTCGAGGATGTTGATGATAGCTGCCTTGTCGGCTATCGGCGGAATAATAACGGGCGTTCCCCCAGCCTTAAGCACCTGTTTATGATAACGGTCTCGAAGGGTGAGGTCACCGTCGGAATAATTAGAAGTAATGCCGATTATCGGATGACGACCGGCAGGCGGGAAACCCGCATAGTATTCTTTCAGATGCGACTCGAGGTCAAACAGACTCATGTTATTCGTAGCTAACGGGAATCTCTCGCTTCACACTCTGCTCCAATGAGATAAGTGTTTCTGTGGAAACCACACCGGCTATGGTCTGGAGCTTGTTGTTCAGCAAGTCCATCAGTTCCTCGTTGTCGCGGGCATAGGCCTTGAGCAGCATGGTGTAGGGACCTGTGGTGAAGTGACATTCCACAATTTCGGGGATATTGATAATACGTTTTACCACCTCCTTATACATTGATCCACGCTCCAAATTCAGCCCAACGTATGTGCAGGTGCTGTATCCGAGACTCTTCGGATTGACGTCGAAGCCGCTGCCGGTAATCACTCCGGACTCCACCAGTCGTTGCACACGCTGGTGGATGGCTGCACGAGACACGCCACATTTTGCGGCTACATCCTTGAAGGGGATACGTGCGTTTCTTGAGAGAATTGATAGAATTTTCCTGTCAAGATTATCTACTTTGTCCATCTTTGTACTTTAACAAATTATTGAATTGATGTTAGCAAAAATAGATAAATTATATGATACAGACAACAAAATGCACGAATAATTTAGTTTATCCGTGCATTTTGTAATAAGAGAAACGTATTTTTATGCTGTCATTCCCATCTTTTGGCTTGTTGAAGCCGGGTTTGGGAATGGTGCGTTTTATTGTTTTGTTGTCGAAGTTGAGGTTTCAGGTTGCTCTATGCCAACCAGTTCCACCGTGAAAATCAGCGTTGAGAACGGTTTTATCTGTCCGGCTTCGTTTGCACCATAAGCCAGTTCCTGTGGAATATAAATCTCCCATTTGCTGCCCACCGTCATGTTGGTCAGGGCTTCCGTCCACCCTTTGATTACCTGATTGCAACGGAAACTGTCGGTCTTCTTGCCGTGATGGCGCGAGGTGGCGTCAAAAATGTTTCCGTCGATGGTCTTTCCTTCGTAAACCACCTCTACGGTCTGGTCGGCAGTGGGTTTGGGGCCGGAGCCTGTTTTCAGCACTTTATATTGCAATCCTGAGGCCATAACGTTCACTCCCGGCTTCGTGGCGTTATCTTTGAGCCATGCTATATTCTCGGCCTTATAGGCTGCGTTTTTGGCCTCTTTGACCTCTTTGCTCTTTGTTTCAAACAGTTCCCGGGCTGTATTGATGGTATAAATGGTGGTGTCTTCTCTCACTCCGGCCAGAAAACCCTGATGGAAGATGGCAGAGCGTATGGAGTCCGGCGATCCCTCTAAGTTTTTACTCATACCGGGAAGAATCTGGTTTTTGGCTTGGTTGGCAATCTGGGTGCCGGCCATATAGGCGGTATAGGCTGGGTCGTCACTCTTGGCGAGCGTTTCGTTGTAGCCCCGTACAAATTCAGCTATATAAGCCGTGTCCACGTGTAATTGGTTTTGCAGATAGCCCAGCAGACCAGTTGTAGCCGCATATCCGGCAGCAAAGCTCAGCGAGTCGCCTTGAGATGCCAATACTATCGGCTCTGCCATCTCGGTATTTTCTTTCTTTTTATCCTTTTTTTTCTTCTTTCCGGCCTGTATGGTAGACATCGAGGCACCAGCCATGAAAATGATGGCGAGTAACAGAATTTTCTTCATTTTCGAATCGTTTTATGTATTGTATT
>CALKIW010000065.1 GCA_937995875.1 uncultured Bacteroidales bacterium
TCCCGCAGGTCTATATGAAAAATGCGATGTCGCCTTTTTGAGGGTCGACTATTTAAGGTTTGTTTTTAAAAAATCAAATGATAAATTCCTCATCTCAACAAGTTTGCTATCAACTGAAGACCAGTCTATCCTTGTTGTGAGTACTTTCTTAATATCATCAGCAGAATTGTCGTTGTTTACGAGTCGTTCTTCCAGTCCTAAGAGTTTAAGCAGCGAAATGATACGAGTAGCTCTCTTGGAGTCGCCAATGCAAAAGGCAAACTTACGATGATAAAGAATTGAAATCACAGTACCATGAAAAGAGTCTGTGATGACATATTTGGCATTAGCAATCCGGCTAATCCATCCTTCAATGGTTTCAGGATAAGAGTGTTTAATTTTTCTAACATGTCGTATCGTGCCAATATTCCTTGGCGTAATATTGAGTAAACATGCTAACTGCAAAACTTGATCGTAGAACTTATCCGAATTGATTAGTTTATAAGTGACCAATTCGTTTCCTTCTGACAAATACTCTCCTATCAGTTCAGGATAGGAAGAGAAAAGTAAGACCGGATCAAGAACCTGTACCGCATCCTTTCCGAACTCCTCCTTCAGTAAAACCTTGCCTGATAGCTCACGAATGGACAGAAAGTCGAAACGGTCAAGTCCTCGTTGTGCATCAGCCTTTCTTATCCACTTAGTGTCTTCCCATACTGTCTTACCTATACTTGCAGAATAAGACCCACGAAGAATGTTTTTGGAACCAAAATCAAGAAAATACCCTTTAGCCAATTGTTTCGATATATCTGCATTCCATGTCTGATCACTGCCTACGAGATAACAGTCTGCCTTAGGCGGGTCTTTAACCAATTCATCATAGGAGGAATAATATCGTGAAAGACGTGGGAAATATTTCTTTCTAAAACTGTTGAACCTTAAATGCTTCGGATAAAGCAACGTTTTTTTTAAAACAGATCTATCTGGCTCTGGAATGACATAGTTTACTAATTCTACCTCATGCCCCAAGCTCTCCAATGCTTTTATCGTGGAATATGCTTGAAGAGTTGCCCCATAATTATCTGCTGCAAAATAAGTGAATAAGGCTATTTTCATTTTTTATTATTCATTTTTTTATATCCATATAGGCACATATATAATCCTGTTTTTTCTGCACAAAGAGTTAACCAATGTTTTATCACTACCTTACACTCTGTACTTATACTGGATAATTCGTCACTATAGCCTCCATCAAAAAGTGGTACGCCTCTACCTAACATTTTATAAACTACCATTCTTGCCTTTTGACGTATCTTTTTACTTTTTAGATTTATCTTTTGTGATGCAATTATCTCTTCTTTACTTACCTTCTTCAAAATGACATCTCCCTGCTTTTCCATATCCTTTATAAGTTCTGTAGCCTCTTTATTCCTACAAATAACCATAGACCAAGGATGAGAATCATTTTGAAATCTTGGAATCCATGCATCTCCACATGAAAAATCGGCCAACTCACCCGTTGCATCTGGACAGACAAAACATCTGCTCATCTTGCTATAGCCATCTAATCCCACATATTTAGGATATGCGGTTGATGCAACTTTGCCATTGTTGTCTATAAATCTCAAACTTCCTGGCTGCCCGTCACCCCTAAATCTAAATTCTTTCAAGTTGTAATAATCCACCTTGTGGATTTCTGCCAATCGTTTGATATTCTTGAATGACTTAAACCCTCCACAGAAGTTAGCAACTGTGAAAACGATATCCGATTTAATATAATTAGGTGCCTCTCGTTGGATAGTTCTTATGCCTGCTATGGCACATGGAGTTGCCATTATAGCTACCCTTCCCTCAAAATCATGCAGCTCTTCCATTAGATTACTTAAATCTACAGGACAATATTTACTACCCTGAGATTTTAGCACTTCTTCTTCACTATCTGTCAAGAATGTATGAGTATGTACTCCCTGCCGATCACAACAAAACTGTGTTGCCGAAACTTTGTCAACAACATTATGCCTTAGCATATACAGTAAAATTGCCGTGACAACCCCACCAGAAGAAGCATTTTGAAGTATAGATGAATCAGAGGTATGAGCTGCTGTAAGATATTGATAATTTCCTAAATTCAAATCATAATGTTGTTCTCCGTAAAGTTGTTTACCGTAACTAATAATACTGTACCCCTTTCCTGGGCAAACTTTAGATGCAAGGGAGTTTTCATCCAAAAATTTATTAACAGGAATATTGCAATCGTTCTTCCGGCTATATGTCATCCCATTTACTTCAGGATCTATTGCACATAAGCCACAACCCATGCACAACTTATGCTCGATTACATATTTTAAGTCAAACATACTATTTATAACTGGTTAAAATAATTGATATAATTCTTTGCAATAGCCTCAAGTGAATAGTTATTTTCAACATACTTTGTAGTCGAAAGCACCAACTGTTGGTACTCTTCCTTTGAAAATCCCAAAGCAGTCCTCATAACTAATTTTAAATTTTCAACAGATTCGGATTGAAATAATATTCCATTAACCCCTTCATACACGAATTCCCTAAATTGTTCTATATCTGAAGTTATAACTGGTACATTGTAATTAAATGCAACTGTTATTGCTCCACTTTGAGCCAAGTCTTGATAGGGTAACACCAAATAATTAGCATCAGCAAATAGCTGCGGTATGTCTTCATCTGCCACAAAGCCAATTTTTAAGTTAAATATATCAGGATACTTTATCATTTTAGCATATTTTCCCCAATTAATGCAATTACCAGCAATTGTTACTTGAAAATTTCTTACCCCTTCTTCAAACAGTTCTTGTGCAGCCATGATAAGGAGATCGATACGTTTATAATCTCTGATATGGCCGAAAGATAGGAAGTTTACCACATTGTCAGACTTTTGTCGTTTTTTTTTCGATCCATAATCTTTCAATGCCAAGGGTGCATATAGCACATTCTTATCCTTAACCAACGAATTGAGAAAATCCCTTTGATTTTTTGAAAATGTTTGGAAGTTTTGGAAATTCTTAAGCAGCTGACGCATATAATATTTTGCCAGTTTCTCATGTCTTGCGCCCTTAGGAGTCTTTACATTATGAGTTGCGAAAACAGTAGAGGTAATTGGTAATTCCTTCAATGCTGCATAATATGTAAACAGCTGAGGCGCACTATCATAATAAATTATATCTCCATGCTTACTTTTCAAGTACTGAAAAAATCTTTTCTGTTCAAAATAACTTGATGGCAGATACCATTTCTTTTGCAGTCCATAAAACTCTAACATCAAGTTCTTATTCTGCAACTTTTTCATAGATACATATTCCTTCGGTTTTTCAAGACCTGTGACAATCCAGTTGATACGGAAAGTTTTACTTAACTCAGGAACTATCTGAATATCTACATCTATAAAAAAGGAGGGGGTTACCCAAATGATCTTCCTGCCCATATATTGTGTTTTTAAAGAGAATCAACAACTATGCGTTTGAACCCAAACTTTCCATGGAATACACCGTAGAAAATCGCATTTTTATGTCTTATGAAATATGACTCTTTGTGAAATTAGTGAAAGTAATCAAAATGCTTATCACAAGTAAAAAAGGAATCTGATAATATATTTAACTCCCTTTGGCCAATTATTTACCTTTTCGTAATAACTAACCAAATCATTATACTTCGTTCTTGAAAGTAAATTTCTATTACGTCTACATTCTCCTATTGCAAATTTAGCATAAAACCATGGCTTACCATAATAATGGGTGTAGGCATAGTCCGAAACATACTTAGTATATTGTATGACTGATTTCAGCTTTCTATAAATAATATCAGGATCCTTGTTTGGCGAAATATTCTCACCGCTATCTCGCCAGTTCACCCTTGCACCGCTTATTGTTTTTATACCATTATTTACATCAGATAATTTAAGCCATGTAATGAAATCACTTCCCCATGCAAGATCATAATTTTGAAAACGCCCAACTTTCATAAATAAGTTACGGTTGAGGATAAATTCTACTACATAAGTATTATAACCGCCTCTCAATTTGCCATCAAGATACTGCCGAGTTGTAACATGACTATCCCAACTGGGTTGTTTATCAAGTACTTTTCCTTTAGAATCTATTCGATTTATATTGTAATGAAAGAAAAGTTCATTTGGATTATCATGCAAACATTTATAAAATTCTTTCACACAATCTGGCTCCATCACATCATCGTCTGAGAACAACCAAAGCCACTCTTCGCCCTGTGTCATGTCGATACACCTTTCCCATTGCGCAACTAAGTCTTTACCCCCTAAATTTGATTCAAAACGTTTATAAACGATATCTATTTTACTTTGATATGGTCTAATTATAGAGAACAAGTCAAAAGAACTACAATCATCACCAATATATAGCGTAAAATCTTTACAAGTTTGAGAAGCTATAGAAGTCAAAGCCTCCTCCAAATAAGTTCTCTTGTACGCAGGGATTACTATTGCTAAATGTTGTTTCATCATTAATAAAAAACCTTATTCTGATTATAGACTATAATTGTGCAACACAATTTTTCTTTATATTCTTTTCAACAACCTGTAAAGTCAATACATACATACAAATACTTATCTGTACTGTGGCCGAAGTAAATGGGGTGCTGGCAATAGCTAAAATCAAACAACCTAATAAAAAATATTGTGTGTATAACACATTTTCTTTGACCTTCTTGAATGAGCACGATATTATTGCTAAT
>CALKIW010000066.1 GCA_937995875.1 uncultured Bacteroidales bacterium
TGGTCTCAAACACCAGTGGAGCAATCCATCCCGGTTCGATCCCGGGTCTGGGTACAAAGAGTAAAAGCTAAGTATTGAGGAATCAATTACTTAGCTTTTATCGTTTTATGAAAATTCTCGCAAAAGTAGAAGAAGACTGTGCCATTCTGCAAGAGAGGTAAGACGGAGCCTGCAAGAGTGGTAAGACAGAGCGCTTCAAGGTTTTACGAAAGAAGGGGTGTTGTTTTATGTTGTAGTGGGGTGAACGCTTGTTCTTCTATGAATATTGATAATCATATTGAATGGTTTTTTCCGGAATTATAGTTTGGACTAATAGAAGATGCAGGCCTGAAAGGTAAGGGTGTTGCTGTAGGCGTAATAGTATAGCGAACTGAGATATACGGTGGCCTGCGATATATTGAAGGTCCAGTAGGGCTTCTGCTGCGACTGCATAGCGCGCAGTTGCTTCACGGAGAACGACATCGGCAGGGTGCGGTCGTGTCCGTTTTCGCTCAGCGTGATGGTGCACGAGAGTGTGTCGCCTGTGAGATGGACCTCTTTGCCCGTGAAAAAGGTGCTGGCACAGTGGCGCTTGCCGGGAGGCACAGGGAAGCTCTGCTCGGACATCACCGAGCTGCGGACTGTCAGGTTGCCTTCGTTTTCAGCACTCTCCGAATAATAACTTTTGATGATATGAGCAATGGCGGCAGAGTCGGCCAGCTGGGAGAGTTCATGCTTTTCGTAGGTTTGGGAGAGATACAGGAGCTGGTCTGAAACTTGTCGATGCTGTTCGGTGGTATCGCGTTTCCATGTTTTAACGTCTTCTACGTTCATCGGAAAGCGGTAAATGTCGTTAGCCGCCATAGCCATCTTGATTTTGGTTGAGAGCGAACGCAACGTGATGTTGGCAAAACTTTGCGGTCCTACTGAGCTTGCCACAAAAAGAAAGACAAACGAGGCGGGTATCCACGCCACGCGCTTAGGTTTGCGCACGATGAGCCAAAGGCACACACCGTAGCACCAGAGATTGAACAGGGCGAGGTAAAGTCGAGGCACCGTGATGCCGTAGTCGCTGAAACGGCGCACGATGCCGATTGTCATGAGCAAAAGGAGTGGCAACATCAGCATGGGCAGCAGGCGGGTGAAAGTGCGGTCAAACTTCCGCGTGTCGTCAAACCGGGAGGGATAGAGCAAGACCGTGAGGCCCACCATACACAGCATGAGCACCGAGACGAGCCACGACACCCATCCGTCGGGCAGTTGCCAGGTGATGAGTATCTTGGCGGCGTAGGCATAAAGCGTAATGAAATAGGCCACCGTGAGTGGCACAAACAGATAGTGTACCACGGCGTTGGCCCATCGGGGCATGCCTTGGGCGGACCGGTCGTGCTTGCGTTGGCCACCGGGCAGAAGCTGCAGGAAGAGGACAGGCGTGATGCATCCCAGACACACAATGGCGATGTCGACCCACGCGTTGTTCCATAGCTGTAGCGAGAACAACTCTTTAAAAGAGGTGAACAGCAGGGCGATGCCTCCGTAAAATATGTTGCTCACGACAATGGCAACGATGGCGGCAAGCAGTGTGCGGAATGTGAAATGCCACAGTGGAAGGTCGGTTTTCTCTTTCGTGAACGACACCAGAAGGCCTGCAACGCCCATGGCCACCATGAGGGAGACGAGGGCTGTCACACGGATGATGCCCGGCTCCCATTCCGAAACAAAGTAGATCATGAATCCCAGCCACGCGAGTTGAGCCGCCAACTGCACGCCCCAACTGAGCCGTCGGTTGTCGGTCTCCTCGTCCCAGAGACGCAGCACGGCCGACAGCAAAGCGGC
>CALKIW010000067.1 GCA_937995875.1 uncultured Bacteroidales bacterium
TAAATAATAGGTACACCTCTGTGTGGTTCCGAAGTGGTTTCCCCTACAATGAAGTTGGTAGAATTCCAAGCCTTTGTATTCTTTAAAACCATATATATGCAGAAAGCCTGCTCCCAATAGGAACAGGCTTCTATGTTTGTTTGGAATAAGTTGTTAACTTTTTAAGCTTCAGCTTTCTTAGTTTTGTCAGCGTAAGCCTCTGGAGAGAGTACGGAAACTGTACTCTTATTGCGTGCTCCCTTATGGAAATACACAACGCCATCGGTCAAAGCATACAATGTGTCGTCTTTGCCCTGACCAACATTCTCACCGGGGAAGTGCTTATTGCCACGCTGGCGAACAATAATGTTGCCGGCAATAATTTTCTGACCACCCCAAATCTTAACGCCTAATCTTTGTGAAGCTGATTCACGTCCGTTCTTAGAACTACCTACACCTTTTTTATGTGCCATAATGAATACCTCCTGATTTAAGCGATTACTTGTTTAACTTCTACTTCAGTGAATTGAGCGCGATGACCGTTCTTCTTGCGAGAGTCCTTACGACGCTTCATCTTGAAAACGATGACCTTGTCACCCTTAACAAGCGGATTCACTACTTCTACTACAACTTTTGCGCCTTCTACTTTGGGCGCGCCGACTTTAACTGCTCCGTCATTGTCTACGAGCAGCACCTTGTCGAACTCAACAGTCTTGCCGGCTTCTACATCCTTCATGTGATGTACAAAGAGCTTCTTGCCCTGCTCAGCTTTAAACTGCTGACCGTTAATTTCTACAATTGCGTACATTATTATTAATATAAACGGGTTTTTCCGCAAGGCGAACAACGTTTGTCATTACTTTTTAAGCCTCCACGGAGTAAATCAGATGCAAAATTACTAAAAAACTTCAACATGTGGCATTTATAACTATAGATTTATAGCGTATTTAGTAGATATTAACACTTTTGGGCGGGGAGCGGATTCCATAAGCAAGTGCTAAATCACATAATGCTGTTGTAAAACCATTTTATAACGTTATTGCTCATATTTCCATGATTGCTTTCCGCCATGTTTATCAGAACTTTACATTTAAAGTGAATGGTATAAATCGCTACCGTTAGTTTAACGATTTTTTATTGACGTTATCGGTCAATAATTTCAGATAAATAGTTATATTTGCAAGGTCACATACAAGAACATATACCTATACCTATCAACACAAAACATCAATGAACGACAACAATCTTACTCGCCGCGAATTCCTGAAACGGTTAGGAATGGGTATGGGATCCGCTGCCATGCTGGGCATGGGCACTATAGCAAGTTTCGCTGACCCTAAAAAGCACTTTATACCAATCAATGCAAATCATCATAGTCAAGAGATGGGCAATATGACCTATCGCATAAACCGTCACACCCAAGACAAGATTTCCCTTTTGGGATATGGCATGATGCGTCTTCCAAAGAAAGACGGACAGATTGATCAAGAGATGGTAAACCAAGAAGTAGATTATGCCATTGCACATGGCATCAACGATTTTGATACGGCTCCCGTATATCAAGGGTCAGAGAAAGCTACAGGGATTGCCTTGAGCCGACACGACCGCAAGTCATATCATTTGGCTACCAAAATGTCTAATTTTGACGAAATGAGTTTCGAGGCATCAAAAGAGATGTATGAAAATTCGTTCAGACTACTGAAAACAGACTATTTTGATTATTATCTCCTCCATTCTGTGGGTGGCGGCGATGGTATGGGGCTGTTTAGAAAGCGTTTTATTGATAATGGGTTGCTGGATTTCTTGTGTAAAGAGCGTGATGCCGGTCGTATCAGAAACTTAGGTTTTTCCTATCATGGCAATGTAAAAGTATTCGATTGGCTTGTAGACCATAGCGAGGAATATGGGCTGACGTTTGTACAAATAGAGATGAACTATATTGATTGGCGCCATGCCAAACGAGGACACAAAGTTGATGCCGACGCTGAGTATTTGTACAACAAATGCGAGAAAGCCGGCTTGCAATGTGTGGTAATGGAGCCATTGCTTGGTGGAAGGTTGGCCAAAGTTCCCGACGATGTCAGACAGGAGTTTGAAGCAAGGCGTCCGGGGGCAAGCCCTGCATCGTGGGCCTTCCGTTGGGTAGGGTCGCATCCTAACATATTGGTTACCTTGAGTGGAATGACCACGATGGATGTTTTGCAGGAAAATGTGAGGACATGCTCTCCTCTGGTTCCATGCACACCGCAAGAGAACGATTTTATGGCAAGGATTGCTGACCAAATGGCGGGTATTCCCGTGATTCCATGTACCGACTGCCATTATTGTCTACCCTGTCCATACGGTGTAGCCATCCCTTCCAACTTCGCTGTGTATAATGAAGCGGTAAACGACAAATCTATACCGACGGACAAAACCGCTCCCGATTATACTGAAAAACTTGAAGCGTTCCGAACTAAATATATGGAAGCCATTCCCGAAACGGGACGGGCTATACAATGTGTTGATTGTGAAGCCTGCCTGCCGAAATGTCCACAACAAATACGTATCCCCAACCAAATGGCGCGCCTTGTAGAGATGTTACGGGTAGATGAAGTATAGTCGGAATTCAATATGTTTCGTAAATCCTGATTTGTCGATTTTGTAAGGCTCGTCTATTTTCTGATGACCAAATTGAATTAGTCCGGCAGCCTTGCCGAAGTCGAAAAATATTCATCGCTCGCAGTTGGAATTGTGATTAGTGGAGGTTTGATCGTATGTTGCATTAGTATTTTTATTGACAAAACCCTCTTTATGCTTCTCGTATTTTAAAAAAAACCTATCTTCGTTTGAAATACGCGAAATATGCGATAGTTTGTATTTTGCTGATAGTCAGGCCGTTTTGAAAATCCGCTGTTGCGCTGACATTTTTATAGGTTGCGATTAGATATGGAATGACAGTATCAAAGAGGCCTAATCGCTGTATGGATAAGCTCTTTTCGCATGATGGTTAAAGCTTTTTCGTATGATGGTCGGGGCGTAATCGCAGGGTGGCCATATTAAGAACATTTTTTCCAGACCGTTTTCGGATGGGATGAGTTGGTAACAAGAGTGCAAACATAGCCCTTTTCGCTCCAGATCGTCCGGAAATAATCACCGAAAAACGGTAACTGTTTTTTACATTTCCAAGTGTGGTGACAAAGTGTGTATAAGAAAGATGTATTTATTTTTTTAACAGCTTGCAATATTTATTTATAAATAGGGGGTATGCATGCTCTTTTCTAAAGAAATCTCTATACCTTTGTACGCCGATAATTTGTATAAAAATAAGATGGTCTGTGTATGACTCAAGTCATCTTGGAGCATCATCTTTTATCAACGTATTATGAACAGCGAATCTCTTTCACCATTTAAGAAAACAATACTTGGCGTACAGTTTCTTTTCATCGCGTTCGGCTCAACAGTGCTTGTGCCTTTATTGGTTGGGCTTGACCCGGCTACAGCACTGATGACAGCCGGTATCGGAACATTCCTTTTCCATTTCGTTACCAAAGGTAAGGTGCCTATCTTTTTGGGCAGCAGTTTTGCCTTTATCGCACCAATCATTGCTGCCAGCAAGCAATGGGGGATGCCTGGTACGTTGGCAGGTATTATCGGAGTGTCGCTGGTTTATTTCGTGATGTCGGCATTGATTAAGTGGCAAGGCAAAAAACTGTTAGACAGGCTTTTCCCGCCTGTGGTTATTGGGCCGGTCATCATTCTCATAGGCTTATCGCTTTCCACATCAGCCGTTGATATGGCAAAAGATAACTGGACGCTCGCTTTTATTTCTTTGGTAACTTCTATTGTGGTATTGTCGCTTGGTCGAGGTCTCGTCAAGTTAGTACCAATTATCTGCGGGATTATCGTGGGTTATTTGGTGGCGTTGGCTATGAGCGAAGTCGACCTCACGGCTGTAAAGGCCGCACCTTGGTTTGCTCTACCTCCGTCTATTGTCAATTTTCATTGGCCAGCTTTTGCATGGGAGCCGTTCCTATACATGATACCGGTGGCCATCGCTCCTGTGATAGAGCATATTGGGGATGTATATGTTGTTGGAGCGGTGGCTCAAAAAGATTTTGTAGCTGAGCCCGGATTGCATCGTACCATGTTCGGAGACGGTTTGGCCTGTTTGGCGGCAAGTTTCCTTGGTGGTCCTCCGGTAACAACCTATTCTGAGGTGACGGGCGCAATGAGTATCACAAAAGTTACCAATCCGCAGGTGATACGCATTTCAGCTGCTACGGCTGTAGTGTTCTCGGTTATCGGTAAGCTATCCGCCTTGCTACAGAGCATTCCCGCTGCGGTTTTGGGTGGCATCATGTTGCTGCTTTTTGGTACGATAGCAAGTGTCGGTATCCAGAATTTGGTGCACAACAAAGTAGATATGAATGTGACTCGAAATACAATTATCATATCCGTAACACTGACAATGGGTATCGGCGGAGCCATCTTGTCGTGGGGTAGCTTTGCCATCAGCGGTATCGGTCTGAGTGCGCTGGTTGGAGTGATACTCAATTTGCTATTGCCCCAAGACAAGGAAGAGGAAAATCCTAATTAATGACTTCAAGAAGTAGGGTAGTCTTTACCGATTCCTCAGAATGATATTCACGCCAGTCAATAAAAACAAGTAATCATGATAAAACAGGTGACTTTTACGCTTGGCCCTTTTCCAAGAGGTTTTCATTTAGTAACAAGAGAGATTATGCAGCAGCTGCCTATGTTTCCTAAAACGGGTATGCTCAATCTCTTTGTGCAACATACAAGTTGCGGACTGACCATCAATGAGAACTGTGACCCTGATGTGCGTCATGACCTGAAAGGTATCATGGAAAAGCTTGTTCCTGACGGAGACCCAAGTTATTGGCATCAGGACGAAGGGCCGACGGATATGAGTGCTCATGCTAAAAGCACAATGGTTGGCGTATCTCTCAACATCCCAATCATCGATGGTCATCTGGCTTTGGGCACGTGGCAGGGAATATATTTGTGTGAATTTAGGGAACATGGCGGATTGCGGCACATCGTTGCTACCATTATGGCATAGCATCATCAGAAAAAAAATAGGGATTTTTCCCTATCTATAAATCATATTGGTAATTTGTAATATTTGAAAAATGAGCAACTTTAGACCCATGCGTCGCAAGCGTCAAATGCTTTCAGAAGAAGAATGTTTAAAAATCTTGAAATCGGCTACAGCCGGAGTGTTGTCTGTCCTCGGTGATGAGGGCTATCCTTATGGCGTACCAATGAGCCATGCTTATCATGACGGGAAACTATATTTTCACTCGGCACAGGAAGGTCATAAGGTGGATGCGGTGCGTAATTGTGATAAAGTTACGTTCACGGTGATAGCTCAAGACGATGTGATGCTTGAAAAATACACCACTGTTTATCGCAGTGTGATATGCTTTGGAAGGATACGTTTGATAGAAGACAACGTGGAAAAGATGATGGCCATACGTAAACTGTGCGAGCGATTCGATTCCAGCGATGAGAAGGGTGCAGCACATAAAATAGCCAAGGGCTTTGATCACATGGTGATGATGGAATTTACTATCGAACACATTTCGGGTAAAGCGTCGATGGAATTGGTGAGCGTCGGAAAGAAATTGGGATAAACCACAAAAAAGAAGATGGGTAATACAAAAGGCCAGATAGGCTATCATTTGTTGGCAGCGGTGGTGGTTTTGATATGGGGCTGTACCTTTGTCAATTCCAAAGTTCTGCTTATGCACGGACTTGCGGCACACGAAATATTTGCCTTGCGTTTCTTTTTTGCATATCTATGTATATGGACCATCTCGCCTCGTCGGCTTTGGGCTAACAGTTTGAAGGACGAATTGCTGTTTGTGTTATTGGGTATAACGGGTGGATCAATGTATTTTGTGACAGAAAATGAAGCCGTAAGGATAGACTATGTAAACAATGTATCGTTTATAGTCTGCACCGCTCCGTTGCTCACAACGCTTCTTGCGCTGGCCTTTTTAAAGAGCGTGAAAGCCAATAAGGGACTTGTTTTAGGAGCTGTTGCAGCAGTATTAGGAGTAGCGCTGGTCGTATTTAACGGTCAGTTTATGCTTAAACTCAATCCTTTGGGCGATATATTGGCATTGAGTGCCGCGCTCTGTTGGGCAGTGTATAGTCTGTTGTTGCGCAAGATGGCCGACTATAATGTAGTGTTTGTGACACGCAAGGTTTTTTTCTACGGATTGCTCACGGTGTTGCCGGTATTCTTGGTACATCCCTGGCAATTCCCGTTGGAGGACTTCCTTAAACCAACGGTATGGGCAAATTTATTGTTCTTGGGATTTGTGGCAAGTTTTGGATGCTTTGTATTGTGGAGTTGGGTCAGTAAGCGACTGGGCGCCTTAAAAGCAAGCAACTACATCTATCTTAATCCAGTATCGACGGTAGTATTCTCTGCCTTGGTGCTTGACGAACCCATGACGCTGTTGGCATACGTCGGCTCTGCCCTGATATTGGTTGGCGTTTATCTTTCTAATCAAGGCGTCCCGCATTTTAATCCATTTACCTATGGAGCTAAATTTCGAATACGGAAGTCCGGTCGGTCATCATGATATTTAGATAGAAGGCAAGCATTTAACATAAAACGCTTTAGTGTGGTATAGTCGCTTTATTATCTTAGCCTGAAAAGCTTAAGTATGTATCCAATGAAGCTCAGGTAATGTGTACGTTTTAACAGATGATAAAGGGCCAATAGTATAACTTTGCACTTGCTTATGGAATCCGCCCGACGACATAAAGTCTTAAAGAATCTTAACGAAGAAGCATAATTCGATTGATATAGAGTAGAATATGGGCTAAATTTAGTAACTTTGCACCCGCTTCCACGAGATGGGAGCTTAATTCAAACCTCATTTAAAGTTTTAAAACAAAATGGCAACAAAAATTAGATTACAGCGCGGCGGTCGTAAGAACTATGCATTTTACAGCATCGTCATCGCTGATGTAAGAGCTCCACGAGATGGTAAAATTACAGAAAAGATTGGTACCTACAACCCAAATACCAATCCTGCAACCGTAGATTTGAATTTCGATCGTGCTCTCTATTGGGTAGAGACAGGTGCTCAACCTACAGACACTGTTCGTAACATCCTCAAACGCGAGGGCGTGTACATGATGAAACACCTTAAGGGTGGCGTAAAGAAAGGTGCTTTCGACGAGGCTGCTTGTCAGCAGAAGTTTGATGCATGGAAATCTGGTAAGGAACAGAAACTTACTGATGTTCGTAACGCAGAGGCTAAGAGCCGTGAAGAACTGGCTGCCAAGGCATTGAAGCAGGAAAAGAGCGTGAATGAGGCTATCGCTAAGAAGATAGCAGATAAGAAGGCTGCTGAAGCCGCTGCCAAAGCGGAGGCTGAAGCTGCAGCTTCAGCAGAGACTGCCGAAGAGACCGCTGCTGAGGAGGCTCCTGCAACAGAAGAGACTCCCGCTGCAGAATAAGCAGTAGCAGTATATTATAATTGAATATTCTTTTTAGAACACGAATCCCCTGATAATTAAGGGGCAATATTAAAAACAAGCACAACAAAATATCATTTTGTTGTGCTTGTTTTATATTATATATTTGAGATTGATTTAAAATATTAGTCTAAGGAAATGCTACTCGTCTTTAGCTTAAAGAAATTTTCAACTGGTTGATTTCGTAGTATGAATTTGAGACAGAACGCACTTCATAGTTTAGATTTGTGATTTTTCTCTAATCCATCCTGTTCTTATAATCCTCGTAATTGTACTCGCGAAGAATCTCTAATTCTCCATTGGAATGAGCCAATGCTATAGATGGATGAGTAACTCCATTAAACATATTTGTCTTGACAGTGGTGTAGTGTATCATATCCTCCAAAATAATATTTTCACCAACTTGGAGCTCATGGTCAAAACTCCAATATCCCATAAAATCACCACTTAGACACGAATTTCCACCGAGTCGGTATATATTTTTAATTCCTTCCTTTTTCAAAAGTGTACAATCTGCACTTTCAAAGGTCTGTGCGTTTCTTACAGCCGGCCAATATGGCCCTTCGAGACAGTCGGGCATGTGACAGGCAAAACTCACGTTTAATATTGCAGTGCGTATTCCCTTGTCTTCGACAATGTCTACTATCTGACTCACAAGAGGCCCCGTTTGCCAAAGAAATGCACTTCCCGGCTCAAGAATAATATGTAAATGGGGGTAACGTTTGTGGAAATCAGACAAAAGCTTTATCAGTAGATCAACATCATAGTCTTTATGTGTCATAAGATGTCCACCACCAAAATTAATCCATTTAATTTGTCCGAACCATTTGGCAAACTTCTGTTCAACATACCCTAACGTTCTTTGAAATACATCTGCCCCATTTTCACAATGACAATGACAGTGAAAGCCATCAATTCGGGCGGGTAACTGTTCAGAAAGCCCATCTGCTCTGATCCCAAATCTGGAGCCGGGCGCACAAGGATCATACAGAATGTTTGCTATTTCGCTGTATTCCGGATTAATGCGAAGTCCTAAACTGATGTCTGGATTCACTTTCTTTGTTCGTGCCGCATAACGGTCCATTTGCAATAGCGAGTTGAATGTGAGATGGCTTGAACATTTGGCGATAGTATCAATTTCATAGTCGGTGTAAGCCGGCGAATAGGTATGCACGGGTGCCCCAAATTCTTCTCGCCCAAGACGGGCTTCGCCAAGAGAACTTGCTGTTACTGAATGGATATATTCACGAAATATAGGGAACGTTTTCCAGAGCGCAAAGGCTTTAAATGCCAATATAATTTCAACGTTGGCCTCTTGGGCAACACGAGCAATAAGATTAAGGTTTTTATGAAGTTTGGCCTCTTCAAGAATATACATAGGACGATGTATTTCTTTGAATGTAGTCACGTCTATTTTCATGTTATTTCATTTTCGTGCAAAGTTAATTTTTATTTTTAAATTATATAGTCTATTCCAAGTATTTTTTATACTTTTGCACGTGAAAGCAAAGATAAGAGAACTCTCTTGATACCATTATCCGCATTCCTTGTGGAATTAAAGGTCTACATTTATATATAAAACACATTGAATGACATGAGTGAAAAAAGCTCTTTTTTAGTATTTTCAGGTACGCGTTCAAGATACCTCGCAGAGAAAATTTGTGCAAGTTTGAACTGTCCATTGGGCAATTTAGTCGTTACGAGATTCTCTGATGGTGAGTTTGCTGTTTCTTACGAGGAGTCTATCAGAGGACGCGACATTTTTCTGGTACAGAGTACTTTCCCAAAATCAGACAACTTAATGGAATTGCTCTTGATGATTGACGCCGCCAAGCGAGCCTCTGCCCGGCAAATTATTGCTGTTATACCCTATTTTGGTTGGGCTCGTCAAGACCGTAAGGACAAGCCAAGAGTAAGCATTGGGGCCAAACTGGTGGCCGACTTACTGAGTGTTGCCGGCATTGACCGACTGATTACGATGGACCTGCATGCTGACCAGATACAGGGCTTCTTCAATGTTCCCGTAGATCATTTGTATGCCTCAGCTGTGATACTTCCCTATCTTCAAAGTTTACATCTCAAAGACCTTGTCATAGCATCTCCGGATGTTGGTGGCTCTAAACGTGCCAACAACTACGCTAAATACCTGGGCTGCCCACTCGTACTTTGTAACAAAACGCGCGCCCGCGCCAATGTTGTGGAGAGTTTGCAGATCATAGGTGATGTTAAGGGTAAAAATGTGATCATCATAGATGACATGGTAGACACTGCAGGAACTATCACAAAGGCTGCCGACGTGATGCTGGAGGCAGGTGCTTTGAGTGTCAGAGCCTGTGCTTCTCACTGTGTGATGAGTGGTCCGGCCAATGAGCGTGTAGAGAATTCGGCACTTCAGGAAATGGTGTTTACCGACTCCATTCCTTACACCCAGCGCTGTTCTAAGGTAGTGCAACTGAGCGTGGCCGACATGATTGCCGAGACAATCCGTCGTGTAGTAAACAATGAGAGCATATCTTCTCAATATCTTATATAGACTAAGAACTATATTAAAAAAAAACAAAAGTCAGTTTGTGTTAAACAAGCTGGCTTTTTGTTATAATTTAATTTGCCATTTTGAGAATATAAAAAGCATTAAAGTTATAATTTGTTTTATTGTTTGTGTGAGCCAACTATGTAATAGTAAAATAGTAAATTTCCAATGTAATTTTGGGTAAGAATTTTAAAAAAGGGTAACTTTGTATCAACAGTGAAAATGTAGATTGGGGATGACGCGAAACAATGAAATAGATATGCTCAACGGCCCCTTACTGGGCAAGATACTGAAGTTTGCGATGCCATTTGCGGCAAGCAGCATTCTCCAGCAGCTGTTTGTTTCCGTCGATGTGGCTATTGTTGGAAAGTTTGCCAGCAGCGAGGCATTGGCTGCTGTAGGTGCCAATACTTTTCTCATCAATCTGATGATTAATTTTTTTGTCGGCATTTCTATTGGAGCCAGCGTTATTCTTGCCAATCATATAGGACAACGCGACAACAAGAGTTTGCGTCATGCTGTGAGTACCACTGCAGCCCTTGCATTGGCCAGTGGTATTTTTCTGTTGTTTCTGGGCATCATAGTTTCCCGACCGGTGCTTGAGTTAATGGAAACACCGGTTAATATTTTAGAGGATGCTATTCTGTATCTTCGCGTTTATTTTCTTGGGGCGCCTTTTTTCATGATTTACAATTTTGGCGCCTCTATCCTGAGGAGCAAAGGCGACACAAAGCGTCCCTTGTATGTGCTGGTTGTTGCAGGAGTGATCAACACCTTGCTCAACTTATTGCTGGTTATTGGCTTCCACATGAGTGTGGTTGGCGTGGCCATAGCTACAGACATTGCCAATGTGTTTAGTGCAGGTGTTATTGTATGGTTGTTGCGACATGAAAAGGGGGCTTTTCAACTCAACGCACGCCATATTCGCATCTATGGCACCGAACTCAAACGTATTCTGCAAATAGGAGTGCCGGCAGGATTTCAGAGTATGGTGTTCTCGTTGAGCAATATTTTCATTCAGAGTGCCATCAACGGCTTTGGGTCGGCAGCAGTTGCCGGTGCGTCGGTATCACAAACATTCGACAGTTACTGCTATTTCTTGATGAGTGCATTCGGTGGTGCCGCCGTGACATTCATTGGACAAAACTACGGTGCCGGTCAGATGGCTCGTTGCAAACGCATTTTCTGGATATGCTTGATAGGGGGTGCAGCGTCCTGCTTTGTGGGTAATATGTTGTTTATGACTTTTGCAGACGAAGTGCTATCATTGTTTACGTCCGATTCGGAAGTGGTCTATTATGCCAAACTAAGAATGGAATATGTGTTAGTGTTTCAGGCCATAGCTGCTTCCTATGATATCCCCTCATCGGCAATGCGTGGTTTTGGACACTCCTTAGAACCTGCTTTGCTCACCATTTTCGGAACCTGCGTGTTTCGATTAATATGGGTGTTTTTCATTACGCCCGTGTGGCCGGGATTTGAAAATCTCATGATTTGCTATCCTGTGACATGGGTTATTACCGGCATATTGGTCTGCACGGTGTTTGTATTAACGCTTCGAAAGTTGGAAAAACAATTACAGCAACCATAAACAATGAAAATATATTATAAACATCGCATAACCTTGTATGCTTGTTCATGGCTATGCTGTTGTTTAATAAATGGGATAGGGTAGCTCGGTCTGAGCAAAATCTATTTGGAGGTTTCCAGACTGCTGCGTTTATTGCGGTGATAGCTTCTATATTCGTCGAGTGGAATTTCTACATCCGGCTCATCAAGTACACCTTGCTGGGGGAGATGAAAACGCATATAGCGAATGTTGAGCCCACGTGCCATCCACATTGATTCATAATAGGTTTGGATGGTAAGGATAGGGGAGCCTACTAATTTTTCAGGCGTATCATTGTATAGATCCTCTGTGCAGAAGTCTGTGGGAAGATTATTTTTTTCCACCATAAATTTGGTATAGGTGAACAGAAAGTTAGAGTCTGTTTTCAGATGGATCAATCCTCCGTCTACGAGAAACCTGCGATAGCGCTCCATAAAGAAAGTTGATGTGAGCCGCTTGCGTGGATTTTTCATCTGGGGGTCAGAGAAAGTAAGCCATATCTCCTGCACTTCGTCTTTATCAAAGAAACGGTCGATAATTTCAATGTTAGTACGAAGAAAAGCCACATTGGGCAAGTTTTGCTCTAAAGCCTGCTTGGCTCCCGTCCACAGTCGTGCTCCTTTGATATCGATCCCTATAAAATTGACATCCGGAAAAAGCTTGGCGAGTCCTACGGCATATTCTCCCTTGCCACATCCCAACTCTAAAACGATGGGGTTGGTGTTATGAAAATATTCTTCTCTCCAGTGTCCTTTCATTGTAAAAGGCACGTTATCAACAACAGAATAGGGATATTCGAAGACGTTCTTCATCGTCTTCATCTCTGCAAACTTAGCTAATTTTCCTTTACCCATAAATTTTTGTGTTGGTAGAAACGGCTTGTTAAGACGAACCTACTATTCCTGTTTTTAATATTTTGCAAATTATGTTAATTACCAAATTCTTTCCGTTACAGACAAACTGAGAGATTTTTTGGTGATACCTGCACAGCGAGAGCCAGAGTTTCACACAATTCTAACCGCTTCACCGTACAGAGAGCATATTGTACTGTATAAAGGTCAAGATGAATCTTGCAATCTGAGCGTAAATTTTTAAAATTGTCATCATGCACAGATTTTAGTTATCTGCCTGAACTCGGTACGAGAAATATTTAGCATCCATTTGTAGTTTTGATTCCAATTCTTTCGCATAAGGATTAAACGAGAAACAGTTGATAACAGCACTGTTAATAGCATTAATGCTTGCTTTACTCTTTATCCAATTCTGTGGGATAAAGGTTTTCTCGTCTAACTGATTTTTGTTTATTTCTGTTTCAATGGCGTTGTTTAAGCAGTTAGCTGCTAATTGTATAACAGAATCAGTAATGTTGAATACTTGCGAGAGTCGCAGACACTCTGATGGAGAGGGAACGCTTGTTTGCTTGTTACATTTTGCACAGATAGCAGAAATAGCATAAAGCATATGATAAGGAGCATACGCTTTCATTGTAAGGACATCCTCATTTAGTCCGAGAGGATTTTCATCTGTCCATGCCTCCATTATTTTATTCATCCATATAGTTAAAGATAAGATATCGACAGGAGCGTATTCATTCTTGAAAAGAGTATTGAAGTACTTGGCAAAAATTTTGGTTTCGCCATAGGATAAATTTGGACGTTGCATATACCAAGCGGTTAGCTGTTTACCTAAAAGGGATAGTTCTACTACTTTATTTCGATCCCTGTTGGCAGGTATAACCTCGCCACGTTTTGTTGCTAAGAAGCCTTCTGGAAATTGTTGTTCAAAAGCCTTTCTAAGTTTCAAAACCTGACGGCTATTACTTCTAAGATCACGAGCCTTTACGGTACTTTGTGTATTCGTGTTCGTACTGATAGAGTCGGCCCTATCTCGCTGAGGAATTTCATAAAAACGGAAAAGAATGTAGGCATCATCCCGTTTCTTTACATTTTCACTACAACTGAGAATGGTGTTTAATGATTGACATCCATTCACAACATTCAAAGCATAGAATTTAAAGACACCAGGTTCTATCTCTTTCATCTTGTTGCAAATGGCAGTTATTCCGTTATGGAAGAAAAAGAAATCTCTACATTTATCTGGGTTGTTAATAGTGTTCTTTATTTTTTTGTTCACAGAGTTGTTGATACCAAGACTCTGTCGCACGTTCTTCTGGAATAGTGATCCATCCTTAATACCTGGTATCTTAATACATTCTTTTAGTGGCAAAGTTGCAAGAAGTACATTAGTAGAGCTTAGCTCTGTCTTCAAATATTTACCTTCCTCCAAAGTAATAACATGATTTAGGATAGGGTTGGTCTGCTCTAAAACAAGATTGTAAATATCTGCTAATCCTTGTTTGTCTATGACGGAAAACTGTGCATTGAAATCAGAAACCTCATCTTCGGTAAGCTTCGACTGAAAAGCATTAATATCTTGCTGAGCACTGGGGGTGAATGATGAGGTGGTTATTAATTCAAAGCAGATGCAATAAGCATCATCTTCCAAGGCATTTGCAATCTCATAAATTTTTGTCTTCAATTTAGCGTTAGCATTTTCCTGAAGTTTTGCAAGGTCATGGAATTGGCTCCAAGAAGAAATCACTTCTCGAACGGGTTCCGCATCAACACTTTCGCCAAGATAAAACTTCCCCTGAACAATATAAATCTTTTGTTCGTCCTCATCAATATACGTCGCGTCAATCTGTTTGTCTCCCTGTCCGTCAGTTATGGCATCCTTAGTTTGACGCTGGTCGAGTAGGTGTATATTTCGCATATACCATGCAACAAAACGCTGCCCGTCATTAGAAAAATTCTGTTGATAATACTTTTGAACAATTTCAGACTTAATGATATCAATTATATTGTTCATTCTGCTCTTGTATTTATTTTTTTTTCAAAACACTTTTATTTATTTTTATACTTGAACAACAAAAATTGCTCAGGTGTTGTCATGTCGCAAATTTCTCTTTTGAAATCGAAGTTATATGCAAAATGATAGATATGGCAAAAATACAAATAAAAACAGAAAAACTCATCCCTTTTGAAGGGAAATTCCTTTTCAACGGTAAATTCGATAGTGCGATCGCTTCTGTATTAGCCTGGACACTTGGGTACACGTCCCAACCCTTCAGTTATCAATACGGCATGGCCACAACGTTTATTGATGACTGTCTACATATGTGGAAGCACCTGCATAGAAGATATTACTAATTATTTTCTGCGACATTTGCGTCTTCATCTGACTATTTGCGCACTTATCCTTCTGACACCGTAGTCAAGGTCATATATGTTTTTACGGGCGAACGAACAAACCTCTCCTGAATCCCAGTCCTCTACAATTTATTAACAATGTAGCATTGCAATGCGGAAGTCCGTCATTGGTAATGATGTTTGGAGGAGAGAAAAGAGGGAAAAATAGCAGTTAATCCTCTTTATACTGTTGTAACAGAGCTTTCTCCCGTTCTTTTACTTTGGCAAGAAATGATTTATACTCCTCACTTTCCGGATTGAAAGGTTGATGGGAGAGGGCCTCGCGAATAGGCTTCCAGACTTTGAGAAAGTCAAAAGTAGAGGGCGAGAAGAAAGTATCGGCCATTCGTTGGTAAATGTAATCTACAGCTTGGTCGGAAGGATGCAGCATATCCTCTTTGTAGAATCGATAATCACGCAGTTCGTCGTTGATGATTTCGTAGGATGGGAAATAAGAAACATTTGTGGAGTTTATGGCTTCTTCTGTGGCTAACAACAGCGTTGCTTTAGACAGCTGACTGCCATGATAGCCATACTTTCGGTAGCGAATTGGGCTTACTGTAATGATAAAACGAACGAGTGGAAAGCGTGATCGAATATGCTCAATGGCTTGTTCAAGATAATGAGCACATTGCTCTATGGACAGTTCTCGTTCCTCAAATAAATGTCGAGGACGCTTCTGACAGTTGTCTACAATCTTGCCGGTTTCCTTGAGAATATATACATGATTGGTACCGAGAGTAAACACGGCAGTACCTTTTTTGTTAGGTTCAAAAGGCATTTTATTCTCCTCGAACAAGCGTTCAACAGTGTGAAGTATGCTTGCCGGATTATACATCACGCCGTAGGGATTTACCATCGCACGAAACCTTGCCTCCTGAAATCGCTTCCCCATATTGTCGGCAAAACACGAGCCTACAAAGAGCATGCGTTCGCAAGGCTCTATTTTCCAAAGAGACGGCTCTATGTTTACTATCGTACGAAATTCCATTTTCAGTGTTTAGAATCAGTATCTATTGGTTTGGCGTAAATATAGATTGTTTAGGGGTGAAAAGTGTGCGAACTTATGCTTTAGAAGTAGCACGGTGGGCATGATGCAATAGAGCAATGGCCTGCTGGAGTATCTCTGTGTGGTCGAACGCTAATGGTGGTAAATCATTGATACTAAACCATTGTGCTTCACTTGCGTCGTCACCTCCTTGTACCCTAATAACATTTTCAAGAATAGTATAATAGGCTATTGTCACCACTCTTTCGCGCGGGTCACGGTCTACTTTAGAGAATGCTCCTACCTGATATATGTCATTTACCTTAAGTCCTGTTTCTTCTTCAAGTTCGCGTTTGGCAGTCTCTTCGGTAGTCTCATCAATATTCATAAAGCCACCGGGAAAAGCCCAATATCCTTTGCATGGAGCGTTTTTCCGCTTGATAAGCAACACCTTGGTATCTTCGCCATTCCTTGCGAATACAATGCAATCGGCTGTAATGGCCGGATGAGGATATTCGTATGTGTACATAGTTGATAGTTTATCTATTCTTTCATGTGTAGGAATTTTAACTTCATGACTATGTAAATCCATCTCAATTCCTACACATTTCGTATGTGCCTAATGCTTGAAAGCTTATAAAGCAGATATATATTATTCCGTCGATTTAATGGGTTGCTTTCGCTTTTTCCATTCAAAGAACAATCCTAAGGCTATCAAAACAAACAGAATGCCATACGAAGCATAGGCAACGGACTCAGTTGTGCGAATAGAACTGGGATGAAAACTCAATGCTACCTCATGTTTGCCGGGCTTTATGTTCATGGCCCTTAGAATATAGTTCACGCGGCCCAGCTCCACAGGCTGACCGTCTACGGTAGCTGTCCAACCCGGGTAATAGATCTCAGAAAAGACGAGAATTCCTCCCTTATCAGAATTCACCTCATAGGTAAGCGCATTCGGCTCGTAGGTTTTGAGCGTAGCGATAGCCGTGCTTCCTTGCGTAGTTGCTTGCCCAAGTTGCTGTTCAAACTTCTTGTCTGCAACCGCTTCATGTTTTAAATTGATTTTACCTACGCCCTCAATCTCCTCATTGGCATTGTCTACATAACTGATTTTGTCTATAAACCATGCGTTGCCGGCAGCATACGGATTATGAATAGGTACTGTCTGCCCGTTCTGCAAGCCCATAATGATATATTTGGTGTTGAGCATATTCAGTACCGGATAGATGGAGTCGCCGTCTACCTTAGTTATATCTCCTTCGGCATTGGCAATGGCCGGAAGCATCTCTTGCATCTCCGGAGCAATGTAGGCATCAATCATTTCCTGGTATCTACGCAGTTTGGCTGCGTGGTATCCACCGATGCTCTTGTGATAGTACGAAGTCTCGTTCTCATTAAACGTATTGGATGCCAAATTGAGAACACGATAGTTTAATGACTTGTCCATGAGAATCTGTCGGTCGGTAGCAGTCATCTGTTGTGGCGTTTCGCGAACACTTTTTTCTACAAACATTCCATCATTGAGATAGCGTTTGTTCACCTGCCACATATCAATGAGACATAACACTGTGATACAACCCACCATAAACTTGGCATTTAGTTTCCTTGCCTTGAAGAGCAGCAGGAGCAGTGAGCCTATGAGCACAATTCCAAACGAACGTAGGGCGTCGGCAGTAAATATAGATTGGCGAATGGCTACGAGATTACTCTTTAGCGGATTGAGATATTCCTGTGAAATCTGTGAGAGTGCCTGGTTTTCCGTACTGGATATAAAGTCGGAGAAAAACAGGGTAGGAGCCAGATAAAAAAGTAGGGCAACGCCTCCCGTAAGAGCAAAACTCGTATAAACCCACTTCATGTTTTTAGAGAGGATGTCGGGTGTGTCGATAATTTTCTTCAAGGTTATGACAGCCAACAAAGGAATACAAAATTCGGCTATCACCAATATAGAGGCCACTGTTCTGAACTTGGCATACATCGGGATATAATCAAGGAAGAAATTCGTGAATCCCATGAAATTTCTACCCCATGACAGCAATATGGAAAGTATTGTTGCTGCGAGCAGTGCCCATTTCATGGGCCCTTTGACAACAAACAGGCCTAAGACGAATAGCATCAGCACGAAGGCACCCACATATACTGGGCCACTCGTACCCGGTTGTTCACCCCAATATTGCCCCAACTGTTGATATATCTGTATGAAGTTAGGGTCTGCTTTTTCCATTGCTTTAGCATTATTTGCCAAAGGCACACTGGCACCGCCCTTAGTGTTGGGCACGAGTAGAGTCCATGTTTCGCTGATACCGTAGCTCCATTGTGTAATGTAGTCTCGGTCAAGTCCACTGCTGGTTTGATTGGTCGAGTTCTTTTTAACCAGTTCGCTCTTGCCACGCATACTCTCTTGAGAGTATTGCCATGTGTGGTAAAGGTTGGACAGGTTTATACAGATGCCTATAGCGGCGGCAGCAACTGCAACGAGCGAGGCTTTCCAAAACTGTTCCATCTGCTTTTCGCGGATGGATTTCACAAGCCAAGCCACCACCATGAAGAGAATGATAAACAGATAATAATAGGTCATCTGCACATGGTTGGCTTTGATTTCAAAGGCTGTGAATATGGCAGTTACGATAAAGCCCCATAAGTATTTGCCTCGATATGTCAGCACCAGCCCTCCTATCATCGGGGGCAGATAAACCAGCGCCATGACTTTCCATATGTGTCCTGCAGCAATAATGATGAAGAAATAGCTGGAAAAGGCCCAGATTATAGCTCCCAAAGTGGCTAAATATTGTCGAAAATTGAAAGCTCGAAGCAATATATAAAAGCCTAATAAATAGGTAAATACATACCAAACGTTTTCCGGCAATCCTAAATGGTAAGCATTGGAAACCTGATTCAGTATTTCGGTGCTGTTGTATGAAGGAGAGGTCTGGTAGGTAGGCATTCCGCTGAAGGTCGAGTTGGTCCATCGAGTGCGTTCGCCCGTCTTTTCAAAATATTCCTTAGCCTCTTGTCCGGCACCTCGCCCGGCCGACGAGTCGTGGCGATAAAGAATACGTCCTTCAAAGACAGCGGGTGTGAAATAGGCAAAGGAAATTACAACAAAAAGCAGGACTGCCAGAAAATCCGGTAGACATTTCTTCAAACTTTCCATATATCAGATATAAACGTTTATATTATGTCGGACAAAGGTATGTATTTTTTGCTAAAAAAATAAAAGTTTAAAGTTAAAAGGTGCAATATACTTTGATTTTTGTAACTTTGCCGTATGAAGCGAATAGGAATTATAGTTGCAATGGATAAAGAGTTCGTGCAGCTCAAGACTTTGCTCGACGAAGCGCATACAGAACACCGCAATTTCAAAGACTTTGTGATTGGTCGTATGGGTGATGCTGAAATTATCATGCAGCAATGTGGTATAGGAAAGGTCAATTCAGCTATAGGGGCTGTGGAAATGATTGATGGCTACCATCCTGACTTGTTGATTTCTACGGGAGTTGCCGGAGGAGCCAACCCAGTGCTCAATCCTCTGGATGTAGTGGTATCGACAGCATGTGCGTACCATGATGCCTACTGTGGATCAGAGGTTGAATACGGTCAAATTATGGGTATGCCTGCTCGATACAAATCGCCTCATGATTTGGTAGATAAGGCCTTGAAACTGAATGAAAGGTTTGCTGGGTTTAAAGTAAAAAGTGGATTGACCGTTAGCGGAGAATGGTTTGTAGATAGCAGGGAAAAGATGATGGGAATATTAAAACATTTCCCCGAAGCAACTGCTGTGGATATGGAGAGCTGTGCGATAGCGCAAACGTGTCATATCTATAAAACACCATTTATATCCTTCCGCATCATCAGTGATGTTCCTTTGAAAGATGGAGGTGGCGCGCAGTACTATGACTTCTGGAGCCGTATGGCAGAAGGTAGTTTTGAGATAACAAAGGCATTTTTAAAGGAAATCATTTAACAACAGAATTTTAGAATATATAAAAGCAATGAAGAAAATACCATCGTTTACTATAAACCACGACAAATTGCTACGTGGCATTTATGTCTCCCGAAAAGATCAGGTAGGCGAAGAAATTATTACAACTTTTGACATTCGCATGAAGGAGCCCAACCGGGAGCCAACACTACACAATGGCGCCATTCATACTATGGAGCATCTGGTGGCAACCTATCTCAGGAATGATGCAGAATGGAAAGATCGTATTATCTATTGGGGGCCAATGGGCTGCCTAACGGGAAATTACTTGCTCATGCGAGGGGATTTGGAGTCAAAAGATATTGTAGATTTGATGATCAGAGCTTTCCGTTTTGTGGTAAACTTTGAGGGCGATATTCCCGGGGCTTTGCCACACGATTGCGGCAGTTACCTGCTTCACGATTTGCCAATGGCCAAATGGGAAGCCCGCAAGTATGTAGAAGAAGTGCTCGAAAGGATAAAACCGGAAAATCTGGTCTATCCCGAATAAACAATGCGACACCTTTGACATTTGCTCAATGGTGTCTTAGCATTGTCGTTTAAATGCTGCCAAGGTCGAATTTATAACCTGCGGTGATAACGACGGCCTTGTTTTTATTGCTATTGTCGATTAGGGATTTGTACACTTTCGACAAGCCAAATTGATAGTGAATGTCCAACACCACGTTTTCATATTCATAAGAAAAGCCTACCGGTATGCTGAAGTCAAACTTGCGAATGTTTTTGTTTTCTGCATTCAGTTCTTCTGTTTCCTTGTGGTAGGTGTAACTGCCATCTGTTCCGATGGTGACGTTCGTTGATTCTGAATGCATATTGTTACTCAGCAGAAAGGATGCCTGAATGCCTGCGTTGATGGCAAAGTTTTTAGCCACGTAGAAGTGTCCCATCAACGGCACGCTGAGATAGTGCATATAGGTGTAGCTGTTTTGATAGACCGTGTGTTCTCCGGCATCTGCTTGCGAAAGGTCGGTGTCGTCATAGGTGCAGCCCATGCGTTGATAGTGTGCGCCAATCGATAAACCAAGAGCCGGATGAGCTTGATACTGTAAATCTGCACCGGCGACGGGACCAACCTGAGTCTTACCTTTTTGGACCTCCGATGAATGGCCAAAGCCCATGGATTCTTTAGTTATGTTGGAGAATGTGACGCCAACGCGTGGAATAACAGAGAATGTTCCTGTGTTACTTTGAGCATTTATGGTTGTAGCAGACCACATAAGAGCGATAAAGACGAGTGCTTTTTTCATAATAGATATTTATGATTATTGATGTTTAAGCATATACAAAGTTGAGAACAAAAATGATGGAAAGCACGATCAATGTCCAATTTAACTCTTTCCACTTGCCCAGACATAATTTGAGAATAACATAACTGAGGATGCCCAGACAGATGCCGTCGGCAATGCTATAGCACAACACCATGGTAATCATGGTGATGAAAGCCGGAAATGCTTCTGCGACATTGCCCAAATCAATCTTTTTTATAGAATCGAGCATCAGCACTCCCACAAGCACCAGTGCTCCCGATGTTGCTGCAGCAGGAATGAGCAAGAAGATGGGAGAGAGGAGTAAAGAAAAGATAAACAGAAGTCCAACCACCAAGCTGGTCATTCCGGTCTTTCCACCTTCGGCAATACCGGATGCACTCTCTATATAGGTGGTAATGGTACTTGAGCCTAACATGGCACCGCAGGTTGTACCGATGGCATCGCTCATCATAGCTTCCTTAACCTTCGGTATGCTGCCGTCAGGTCTTACGATACCCGTTTTTTGAGCCAATCCCACTAAGGTTCCGACAGTGTCGAAGATATTGACAATGAGTAAGGAAATGATAACCAGCAGCGTGTTGTAGTTCAATAATCCGCTGAAGTCAAACTGACAGAAAGTAGGGGCGAGACTGTGGGGGGCAGATACCGGAATCCATTGTTCCGGAATAACGGTCACTCCCATAGGAATACCAATGATTGTTGCAATGATAATTCCGTAGAAAAGAGCACCTTTTATTTGTTTGGCCATCAGTATTCCACTAAGCATGATAGCTATGATTCCCAATATGGAGATTGGTGTAAACTCGCCAAGTCCTACAAATGTTCCTTCCTTTTGCACAATGATTTCAGCGTTTTTCAGACCTATGAAGGCAATAAACATACCGATGCCACCCGATATGGCGTATCTGAGATTTTGCGGAATGGCGTCGAGTATCATTTCTCGAATATTGAAGAATGTGATGATCAAGAAGATAAAACCTTCTATAAGCATGATGGCCAACGACTGCTGCCAAGTGTAATGCATAGCCTGGCAAAGCGTAAAGGCAAAAAAAGCATTGAGCCCCATGCTTGGAGCTTGGGCAAAGGGGAGCTTTGCCATAAAGGCTAACAGCAGGGTCGCGATGGCAGACGCGAGAGCGGTAGCCGTAAAGAGTGCACCTTTATCCATGCCTGTGGTGGCAAGAATAGCCGGATTAACTGCAAGAATGTAACTCATGGTGAGAAACGTTGTGGCTCCGGCAATGAGTTCTGTACGCAGAGAATGCTCTGTGGAGTTAAATCCTAAGACCGTCTCAAAGAATTTCATAGTGTGTTGATATTAATATTTTGATTTTGTTTGTTTTTCTGAATTACTTTTGTGTGGAGACAACACCATATTGCTGCAACCAAGCATCTATTAAATGTCTGGCAATGGATAGCTTCTGTGGTATTTGGGGCAGATTGTCATATCTAAACCAACTCCCTCTTGAAAGTTCTGACCTTTGGAGATGGATGTTGCCGGAATCGTATTCTGCATTAAACCCCACCATAAGTCCACACGGATAGGGCCAAGGTTGAGAGCCGAAGTAAGTTATATTTTTAATTTTGAGTCCTGTTTCTTCTAAAACCTCACGGCAAACAGCTTCTTCTAAAGTTTCCCCCGTCTCGACAAAACCGGCTACCAAGCCGTAGAAGTCTGATTTGAAATTCTTGGCATGAACCAGCAAAACTTCATCGTCACGATGAATCAAAACGATGACGGCTGTTGCCAACTGCGGCCAAACCTCTTTTCCACATTCAGAGCAACGTTTGGATATATCGGTGTACATTTGCATGAGGGCACCGCATACACCACAAAATTTAGTATTGTGATCCCAATAGAGCAGCTCCTGACATTTTCCGGCTTTTAGATAAAAGGCTTCGGGAAGGTGATAGAACGACTCTCGCAGTCCGATAAATTCATAGCCGTTATTGGCCAAAGTCTCGTCTGTGATGACGAGGCGTTGTGGATTTTCTATAGCAAGGGTTTTAACACTGGTGTTGTCGTTCATGGGAGATACGTTCATGACGTGTGTCCATGAATGTGTTTTGATGGGCACTTCCTCACAATACGGAATGGAGAGCGTGCCATCAGGTTGTTTTTGCAGCAGCAGATCTGTCTTGCTAAAAATAAAATAATAACTTTTCAAACTTCTCTGATGATGATTATTGGTACGACCAATTCATGGGATATTTATTTACCTCCGAAAAGGAGTTGTCGATCTCTTTCTGCAGCAGGCTTTGTCCATGCTTCCGGCACAAAGCGCCAGTTGCGGTTGGGTTTGGGATTCATAACACGTTGCTTTTTGATAGCCTCCATGAGATAGTGCCGTTGGTCCTTGTCAGAGCGCCATATTATTCGGTTTTCAAGCTCCTGCTGTGGGATGCCTGCACCGCGAGTGAGGAGTTCGCCGCCGCCATTGCCGCGATAACTGTTCAATGCGACCTTATACCATGCTTTTTTATCAAACGGTTTCCCGTTGCTCATGTTCAGAATCTTCACCTTTTGTCCATCGGGCTTGATAACATCAACTTCATAGTCGATACCTGCAGCGGAGTCAAAGTTAAAAGTGAAATGTTTGAATCCAAGTCGTTGGGCATCTCCGCTTGTGGTGCTGTCGAGCAGCAATAGATGGTCATCGGGAGAAGTCATGGTGTTCGCCCATTGGTCATAACTCATTTCGAGGTAGTTGTGGATTTCCTCTCCGGTGAGTTTCATGACGTAGAGTTGGTTTTCAAATTTGTAGAGATTGAACATATCGCTCACGCGTATAGGCCCTTTCTTGATACTCTCATTGAAAGACAAAGGAGCATTAAACGCAATGTCTGCTCCGGTGATTTGCAGTTGCAAGTTCAGTATTAGATCATTGAAGGCAGAGTTGCCAAAGTAGCTGTCACGGGTGTAGATGGTCTGTTCAAACTCGCCGATAACCTCATCAACATAACTTTTAACTTTCTCCGTGAACATTTTGTATTGGTTTGTAAAGGCTGTATCTATAGGCTCTTTCACAACACTTGGAAGAGAGCCTTCTATGTGGGTGACATGCCATTTCCCTTTTTGTTTTTCAAGTGTAATCGTGGCTTCTCCCACAGCCATTGCGTTGTTGGCCGGATTAAGACACAACACATACTCTCCTGCAACGTTTTTGATCGTTTCTACAAAGCGCGTATGGTCGTGTCCGAACATCACGACGTTGAATCCCGGCACCTCACGAGCCACCTTCAGAGAGGCGTCCTCCATATATTCCGGTGTGGTGATGCCTCCCTCACGTCCTGAATGAAACAAGCCAATTACAATGTCGGCTTTCTCCTTTTCCTTCAACACTTTCATCCATTTACGTGCCGAGATAGTCATATCTTCAAATCGCAGACCGCTCCATAAATTTTTGGGTAGCCAGTTGGGAATAGCAGGCGTGAGCATTCCGAGCACAGCTATTTTCACGCCGCTGCGCCTGAGAATCGTATAGGGCTTCACATAGGGGAGCCCAGTTTGAGTGTCGATGATGTTTGCGCCCAACACAGGACAGTTTATCTCGGATATCCATTTGTCGTAGACTTTGTGCCCGGTTTCCATATCATGGTTGCCGATAGTCTGTGCATCATATTTCAGATAGTTTATCAAGTCGGCTGCTATGTTGTGATTCAGGGTGTCTATATAGTTGGAATAGTAAGTAACCGGCTGGCCTTGAAGAATATCTCCGTTTTCGAGCAAGATAAGGTTTTCGCCGTATTCAGCCCTTTGCCTGTTGATGTATGAACTCACACGAGCCAGTGTACCATCCTTGGACTGGCGATTGATAAAGTCATAAGGGAAAAAGGCACCGTGTACATCGGTGGTCTCTACTATCTTTAAGGTTACTGTTTTCCCTTTAGCTAATATCATATTGCAATTTAAAAGACAAAATGCCATGAGACATCCTGCAAGATTTATTTTTTTCATTTACTATGTTTTTAGACAATAACTATGAGTTGAAAAAGTTCTTTTCATGTGTACTGTTATTTTCTTGTCTACCGTAGGGGTACATCAAGATAGGATATGCATTCATGCGCCTCCTCATATACCAACGCAAAGGTAGTGTTTTTTATTTTAAATACTGTTTTTTGTATTATTAATTATAGTTGAAATATTGCTGCCCCTCAAAAAGTTTACACGGAAACGCCAAAAAAAAGCGCTCAGGTA
>CALKIW010000068.1 GCA_937995875.1 uncultured Bacteroidales bacterium
GCGGAGAGAGAGGGATTCGAACCCCCGGCACCTCTCAGTGCGACGGTTTTCAAGACCGTTGTAATCGACCACTCTACCATCTCTCCAATGAATATGGGTGGATGCTTGTTGAAAGCGAGTGCAAAGGTAAATAATTTAATTCATAATTCATAGTCCATAATTTATAATTTTGTGCGTTTTATACTTTATTAACAAATGTCGTTGTGTTATGGAGATCAAAAAGGAGTAATTTTGTAACTCAATAGATTGAGAATATATGATATATCCCCATAATTTCGAGAAAAAGATTGGATTTGATGAAATCAGTGATAAACTGAAAGCTGAATGTCTGTCTACATTGGGCCGGGACTTGGTTGATAAAATGGAATTCTCCGTCGATGCAGAGGCTGTCAATACGTGGATGGCTCAAATTCGTGAGATGAGGAGAATTGTCGAGGAGGAGGAAGAGAATTTTTCTTTAGTTTTCTTTTTTGATGTTCGTGACAGTTTGAAGCGGGTACGTTTAGAAGGAACATGGATGGAGGAAGACGATCTCTTTAATTTGTCACGTTCACTTCGTACGATAGAAAACTTGGTGAAATTTTTATATCGTGGAGATGAGTTGCCCAACCATGCGAAACTATCTGAGGAACAGGGTGAACAAATGACGACGGAGTCGGAGGTTGTGTTGAAAAAATGGTATTACCCTGCACTCCACGACTTGGCAGATGGCGTGGCAACCTTTCCCGTACTTATTCAGCAAATCAATCAGATTATCGACAAGTTTGGGCATATACGTGATAATGCTTCTCCGGAACTGTTGCTTATTCGCCGTGAGTTGGCTCGTACAGAAGGCTCTATTTCCCGTATATTGAACGGTATTCTACATTCGGCTCAGAATGAGGGGCTTGTTGATAAAGACGTTGCGCCAACCATGCGTGACGGCCGTTTGGTAATTCCCGTTGCACCTGCTTTAAAGCGTCGAATTTCAGGCATTGTCCATGATGAAAGTGCAACGGGAAAGACTGTGTTTATTGAGCCCACCGAAGTGGTCGAGGCCAACAATAAAATCCGCGAATTGGAGAGTGAAGAACGCCATGAAATAGTACGCATACTTACAAAAATGGCTGCTCGGATTCGTCCTCATTCCGCAGAGATACTTGATTCCTATCATTTCTTGGCACAGATAGATTTGATTCAGGCCAAGGCCAAGCTGGCTTCTAAGATGAATGCTTTTGAACCTGAGGTGAAAGCGTTCCCATATATAGATTTTATTCGTGCCCGCCATCCTTTGCTTGAAGCGCATCTGAAAGACAAACAACAAATCGTTCCGTTGGACATTATGCTGACGTCTGAAAAACATATACTGATTATTTCCGGACCTAATGCCGGTGGCAAATCGGTGTGCCTAAAGACAGTTGGGCTGCTTCAATATATGTTGCAAATGGGCTTGAGCATTCCTGTTGGCGAACGAAGCAGCTGTGGTGTTTTTGAGGATTTGATGATAGATATCGGTGATGAGCAGAGTTTGGAAAACGACCTCAGCACCTATTCTTCACATCTTCTGAATATGAAAAATATGATGCGTCAGGCTTCGGAGGGTACTTTGATTTTGATTGATGAGTTTGGCACGGGTACCGAGCCGCAGATTGGCGGGGCCATTGCCGAGAGTGTTTTGGGACAATTTTGCAAACGCGGGGCGTGGGCCGTTATCACCACTCATTATCAGAATTTGAAACATTTTGCCGATAATCATGATGGGGTAGTCAATGGGGCGATGCTCTATGACCGTCATGAAATGAAACCGTTGTTCCAGTTGTCTATAGGGCGGCCGGGCAGTTCGTTTGCTATAGAAATTGCACGCAAGATAGGATTGCCTGAGGAGGTGATTGCCGAGGCTTCCGAGTTGGTGGGAACAGACTATATTCAGAGCGATAAATATTTACAGGATATTGTACGCGACAAACGATATTGGGAACAAAAACGAAGGTTGGTGCATCAACAGGAAAAAGAACTAAACAAGCGTATAGAGCGTTATGAGGCTGGTATTACAGACGTTGATACTCAGCGAAAGAAAATATTGGCAGAAGCAAAACGGGAGGCAGAAGACCTCCTGAAAGAAAGCAACAAAAAAATAGAAAATGTGATTCGTGAGATTCGTGAGAGTCAGGCGGAAAAGGAGGAGACCCGGCGTGTTCGTGCGGAACTTGACGAATTTAAGAAGAATGTAGAACAAGACGAGTGGGGGAAAGATAAGAAATGGCAGAGCGGCATCTTGAGTGACGACGACTTTAAGAAAAAAGTGGCAGAGATTCAGGCTCGGAAAAAGCGTAAGGAAGAGCGTAGGAAAAACAAGGAAAAGGATTTTAAAAAAGCGGCAGATGCGTTGCGTGCAGCAGCATCTAAACCCACTGGCACAAGTAGAAATCACGAACTTACCATTGGCGATGAGGTGCACATCAAGGGTCTGAACTCAACCGGCATTATAGATACATTGGAAGGAAATGTAGCTACTGTTGTTTTGGGTGGCATGAAGACAAAGGTGGCTAAGTCGCGATTGCAACTTGCTGCATCGGGAAGTGCAGACATGAGAACAACGGAACAGGAAGCCACGCCCACCAAGATGGACGAACTGAAAGCAAAGCTGCAGAGCTACAATGTCTCACACATGACTCAAAACACGATAGATGACCATAAGAAAGGTTTTCAGCAGGATTTGGACGTTCGAGGCATGCGGGGCGACGAGGCTGTGCAGGCTGTTCAATATTTCATAGACGATGCCATCTTGATGAGTGTGTCTCGGGTTAGAATTCTTCACGGCAAGGGCAATGGAATCTTGCGACAGCTCATCCGTCAATACCTGTCTTCGGAGCCGAATGTAATTCATTATGCCGACGAGCATATACAGTTTGGCGGTGCTGGCATTACGGTCGTAGACTTAGGGTAGAGCGACAC
>CALKIW010000069.1 GCA_937995875.1 uncultured Bacteroidales bacterium
TGCTCAGGTGCTTATAAAAAACATTAAATTATAGTGTTGCGGAAATAAGGATTATGAAAAATATAATCAGCAAGATGCTGCACTTTTTATGGGAGTTTCAAGACCTACATTAACTCGTATCTGCATGTCGGCTCGTGAGAAGATTGCGATGGCGATGGTCGAAGGGAGAAAGATTATCATTGAGGGGGGGAAAGTTGAACTAGATAATGAATGGATGTACTGCTCTTCTTGTGGTTGTTATTTTGTGCGTAATGAAGGTACTGAAACGATATTGGGTTGCGCGTTATGCGGATCACCAAATATAAAGCCGTTCTCGAGTGAAGAGATGACTCTACAGATAGAAGGCGGAACAAGGCATTTGTATTGTGGAAGAGGTAAATGCAGAGGGAGAAGACGACAGAGATGTGGTGGTAATGAAGATATTTTTTAAATAATATATAATTATGAAAGTAGCTATAACTAGTACAGGTGATTCATTAGACAGTGCGATGGATCCTCGCTTTGGAAGATGTGCTTTTTTTGCATTGTATGATACGGAGACTAAGAAAGTGGAGTTTATATTGAACACGGCCAAGACGGCAGAAGAAGGAGCTGGTCCGGCTGCCGTGCAAATAGTAGCTCCTCACCAAGTCGTGAAGATTATATCGGGTGATTTTGGAGTTAAGATTAAGTCGCTCTTGACTGATCTTAAGATTCAGATGATAGTGATGAAGCAGGAAAAAACGATTAAAGAGATTATTGATTTGCTGAATCAACAAGTATAGTACTGATATATAATTGAATAGAAAAATGAATAAAAAAATTGCGATCCCCACAGAAGGGGGGAAATTATGTGCTCACTTTGGTCATTGTGAATCATTTTATATGGCAACCATTCAAGAAGGTTTAATTGTTGAAGAAACAATGGTTACACCACCGGCGCATGAACCCGGATTGTATCCGGCATGGGTTGGTCAACAGGGCGTTGGAACAGTAATAGCAGGAGGTATGGGTGAAAAGGCTAAAGAACTGTTCCGTCAAGAGAATATTCAGGTTTTTGTAGGTGCAGATGCTAAAACTCCTAGGGAATTGGTTGAAGACTTTTTAAAGAATTCGCTAGTTACGGGAGAGAATAGCTGTAATCACGATCATTAATGAAGATTGCAGTTGCTAGTGGTAAGGGTGGAACAGGAAAAACGTTTGTTGCGGTTAACTTGTTTCATTCTTTAAAAAATAAAGGTAAGTGTGTAGCGTTGGCTGACTGTGATGTTGAGGTCCCTAATGCTTTGGCTTTCTTTGAAGCTGATTTGTGTAATGAAATAGAAGTTACTGAATTCAGGCCTATTATTCATAACGATCAATGTGTCTTTTGTGGAAAATGTGTGGAATATTGTGAATATCATGCTATTTTTTATATGCCTTCTTCTCGCTACATCAGGTTGCTCAATGATTTATGTCATGGATGTGCTGCATGCAGCGTTGCTTGTGAGTCGGGTGCAATTGAAAATTCAAGTACTGTAGTCGGGACTGTCTCTTCTTATAAGTATCAGAATAGTGTTTGTTTAGCAGAGGGAAGAATGACAACCGGGCATCCTTCACCGGTTCCGCTCATTAAAGCAACCATGAAGAATGCATTTCAAGATCAATCTGAATATGAACTTTATGATTCGCCTCCCGGTACATCTTGTCCTTTTATTCAAACGGTTGCAAAATCTGATTTTGTTATTTTGGTAACAGAACCAACTCCTTTTGGACTGAGCGATTTGAAACAAGCTATTGATACTCTTCTGACAATGGGTAAAGCCTTTGGAGTTGTTATTAATCGAGCTGGTTTGGGCGATAGGGAGGTTTATGATTATTTAGAAAGGAATGGTTATACTTTGTTGGCTGAGATTCCTTTTGAGGAAGAGATAGCCCGTTTGTATTCCGAAGGAAAAGTTGTATCTGAACATCACGAAGGTGCTAATAGAGTATTTCACAGTCTTGCCGATAAATTGATAGCATATGGAAATAGCAGTAATTAGTGGAAAAGGAGGGACCGGAAAGTCAAGTATAAGTGCAGCATTTATGTCATTGGTGTCAAATGTGATGGCGGTGGATTGTGATGTTGATGCCTCAAACTTGTATTTACTGTTTCATCCTTTTCATGATAAGGAACTTGTGTTTGTTTCCGGTAAGCATGCAAAAGTCGATAATGAAGCCTGCATTGGCTGTGGGCGATGTGAAGAGTTATGTCGTTTTGATGCTATAGAAATGACACAGGGTAAAGCCGTTATTGATGAAATTAGTTGTGATGGTTGTGCGTTATGTTACCGGATTTGCCCCGTAGACGCGATAACTATGATTCCTGTTGATAAAAGCCGAATGTATATAGGTACTTTTCGTCATGGAAATATGGTATACGGTCGTTTGGCTCCCGGCGAGGAAAATTCCGGTAAAATGGTGAATCAAATTCGGGAGATCAGTAAGAATATAGCGAAGGAGAAACTTTGTCCCGTAACAATACTAGATGGACCTCCAGGAATTGGTTGCCCTGTTCTGTCAACAATAACAGGAGTTGATAAGGTTGTTATTGTAACCGAACCCACTTTGTCGGGATTCTCAGACTTAAAGCGCGCGGTAGAGTTAGTTCGGCAGTATTCACTTCCTACGTATGTGATTATTAATAAGTGTACTCTGAATCAAACAGTTGCACGACAAGTGGAAGATTGGTGTGCACAAATAAATGTACCGGTAGTTGCACTATTGCCTTTTTCCCCTGAAATGGTTGAGGCTTTGGTTGAGGGAAAAACAATTGTGGAGTATCGTCCTCAGTCTGATATGACAAACTTGCTTAAGAAGGCTCTTTCGGAGATACTTTTTTAAAATATAATTTGTGTTTTAGTGTTTTTTGCTTGTTTCTTTTGAATATCCGCCAGACTGAAAAATGATTTTTTTCGTCTGGAGGATTTATCTCCAGTATTGATTAATATTTATGAATGAGAATATAAAAATAGGTAGCTATCCTTTTATTGTAGAGGATTTTCACGCGGATTATACGGGCAAGCTGTCTTTTAGTGTGTTAGGTAATCACCTTCTGAACTGCTCTAATTTGCATGCCCGACAGTTTGGATTCGGCATGGGCACTACAATCAGGAGGCATATACATGGGTTATTTCAAGATTAGTGATTCAATTAGAGGAGCCCCTTTATAAAAACGAGCCTTTTACTTTGCACACATGGGTTAGTAAGGTTTACCATTATTTTATTAATAGGGAGTATACTTTGATTAATAGCGATAACCGATTGGTTGGAAAAGCCCATGCCGTTTGGGCTTTAATTCATGAAGCCGATCGTACTCCGGTTAATCTGAATCGTTTTTTTGATCGAATTATTACTGATTCTGTTTGCGATGAAATCCATGCGCTTTCTACATCGAAAGAACGTTTTAAATTAAAAGAAACGATTCCTTGTTTTGAACATAAAGTGACCTATGGCGACTTAGACATCAATGGTCATGTTAATAGCATAAAGTATATAGAATGTATACTTAACTCTTTTTCTTTGGATGTTTATAATCACGGCGGATTATATAAGCTGGAAATTGCTTACGTTGAGGAAACTTCTTATGGAGATCGTCTTCTCTTATATAAGGAAGACATGGGCTGTAATTCTTTTTATGTTGAAATAAGGAAAGATACAGATGAAATAGTTTGCCGGTGCAAGCTATTCTTTAAATGATTCTGTTTTATAGTTTATCATGTTTGATAATTTATTTAAGAAAAATAGATCTCAGGAATATAAATACGGATTTCAAACGGATGTAGACACTTCTGTTTTAAAGGAGGGTTTGAGCGAAGAAACCCTATATTATATTTCTTCACGCAAGCAGGAGCCTTCGTGGATGCTTGAATTTAGACTGGAAGCATATCGATATTGGAAAACGTTGTCAATGCCTCAATGGGGAAATTTGCACATTCCTGATATTGATTTTCAGTCAATAAGCTATTATGCAGAACCTTGCCCTTCATCCGCTAATGATAACCAGAGTGCTTTTGATGCTCAACTGATTGATACATTTGATAAATTGGGTGTACCGCTTTCTGCCGGCCAATCTACCGGAGTGGCAGTGGAAGCAATTATGGATTCTGTATCAGTGAAAACCACTTTTAGTGAAGTCTTAAAAAGTAAAGGAATTCTTTTTTGCTCCATTAGCGAAGCGGTGAAGCTTTATCCTGAGCTGGTGAGGCAATACCTTGGAAGTGTGATTTCTTATAAAGATAATTTTTTTGCTGCGCTTAATACTGCCGTTTTTACTGAAGGATCTTTTGTTTTTATTCCTCGTGGAGTGAGGTGTCCGATGGAGCTTTCTGCTTATTTCCGTATCAACAGCGGTGAAACCGGACAGTTCTCAAGGACCTTGATTATAGCAGAAGATGATAGTTATCTTTCTTATTTGGAAGGATGTACTGCACCCGTACGAACCAAGTGCCAACTGAATGCCGCTGTAGTTGAAGTTGTGGTGATGAATCGTGCAGAGGTAAAATTCAGTACCATTCAGAATTGGTATCCCGGTGATAAAAATGGAATAGGCGGGATATATAATCTGGTGACTAAAAGAGGTCTTTGCTTGGGTGAGCATAGTCGTTTGTCATGGACTCAGGTGGAAACTGGCTCTGCTATTACTTCGAAATACCCTTCTTGCTTGCTAATGGGCGATTATTCTTCGGCTGAGTTTTATTCAGTAGCAGTGACGAATAATCATCAGCAGGCTGATACCGGAGCTAAAATGTTGCACTATGGTAAACATACTAGTAGCCGTGTAGTCAGTAAAGGTATCTCATCAGGTGAGAGTCAGAATACATATCGCGGCTTAATTTATGTTGACCCAAAGGCCGATTACTCGCGTAACTATAGTCAGTGTGACAGCTTGCTAATTGGTTCTTCTTGTGGAGCACATACTTTTCCTTGTATTGAGAATAGAAATGACTCTTCAACCGTTGAACATGAAGCTACTACTTCAAAAATCAGTGAGGAGCAGATTTTTTATTGTAATCAACGAGGCATACCTACAGAGACGGCTGTTGGACTTATTGTGAACGGGTATGTGCGTGACGTAATAGAAAAACTACCTCTGGAATATGCGGTTGAGGCTCAGAAGCTTTTGGAATTATCTTTAGACAGTAGTGTTGGATGAAAAAACAATAAATTTTTAAATAGGATGTTTGGAAGAAGATTACGTATGTTTAGAAATTTGGGTGCCGGTCGTGGCCGTAACCAAATGAATCATGTTCAATCATGTGTTTGTCCGGTATGTGGTTATAGTGTTCAACATGAAAGAGGAGTTCCTTGTCGTTCGCTATTATGCCCAAAATGCAATGTGCCTTTAGTGCCTGATGATTTAGTGGAAGCTACCATTTTAGGTTTGGGTTATAGCAAAGATTCTCCTGTTTTACCGCGTAGAGGGGTGTCGGCTTTTCCGGTTGTGAACAAAGATTTGTGCACGGGTTGTGGTACTTGTGTAGATATTTGTCCCAAAGGTGCTATTGATATAATTGATGGAGTTGCAGTTATTGATAACAGTAAGTGCAAGAAATGCAGACTATGTATTCAGGCTTGTCCCATGGATGCAATTTCATAACTAGGTAATTTATATTATATATGAAAGTTTTTGATAAAACCCCTTTAGAAGGGGTGAAACATACAATTGTTGTTGCTTCCGGTAAAGGAGGCGTAGGAAAATCTACTGTTTCTGCTAATTTGGCAATGACTTTGGCCGATAAAGGCTATAAAGTCGCTTTGGTTGATGCTGATATCTATGGACCGTCTATTCCCAAAATCTTTGATGTAGAGAATGAACGTCCTTGTTTATCTGTCAAAGCAGATAAAGATGGGATGATGGACCCCATACAAAAATATGGAGTGAAGATTAATTCTTTAGGTTTTTTTGCTGATAAGGGAAAATCAATTGTCTGGCGAGGTCCTATGGCCTCTAATGCAATTACTCAGTTGTTTACTCAGACCTATTGGGACGATATTGATTATATGATTATCGATTTTCCTCCGGGTACGGGTGATATTCAGATTACTGCTGTGCAAAAATTTGAAATTGATGGTGCTATAGTGGTAACTACCCCTCAGGAGTTATCGTTAAATGACGCACGTAAAGGAACCGAGATGTTAACTAACGAAAATATCCATATTCCACTGATAGGAGTTGTTGAGAATATGTCTTGGTTTACCCCGTTACAACATCCTGATGAGAAGTATTTTATTTTTGGAAAGAACGGCGGGCAAACTTTAGCTGATGAATTCAGTGTTCCTTTGTTGACCCAGATTCCTTTAATAAAAGAAGTTGGAGAGTTGGCTGAACAAGGGAAGGCTTTTTCTGCTCTTGATAATAAAGATTTAAAACTTGTTTTTGAACAATTGGCTGAGGTGGTAGTAGCTTTTTGTGAGGAGAAAAAATAATATAGGAAGGTTATGATGAAACGAATTATAATTGGTGTATTGTTTTTAGGGGCGGTAGGACTTGCTTATTCTTTGGCCCAGAATGATAACAATAATATTGAAAATACGACGATTAGAAAAAGAGGTTGTTTCTTTGATTCTAATCATAATGGCATTTGTGATAATTACGAAAAACGCACTTGCAGGAAGGCTGACTTTAATGAAAAAGATCCTAAAAGGAAAGCTGATCGTTGCGATGGCTCAGGCTATTCTTTAAATCAAAAGAGGCAGCTTAAAAGAGACAAAATTTATAATAATAATTAAGGGAATAGTTTTTTAGGATAGTTTTTATGGAAGAAAGAATTGATAGGGCTGTTGAATTGTTTAAAAGCGGATACAACTGTTCGCAGTCTGTTGTAACAGCTTTTGCTGACTTATATGATTTGACAGAAGAGCAAGCATTGCGAATTTCAGCTTCTTTTGGTGCTGGAATTGGGCGTATGCGTGAAACATGCGGTGCAGCCTGCGGAATGTTTATACTGGCGGGTTTGCAAACGGGAAGTGTAGTCCCCGATGCAAAAGCGAAAGGAGCCAATTATAAACTAGTGCAGGACCTGGCGCAAGTTTTTGTAGCGAGAAATGGCTCCTTGAATTGTGGTGAATTATTGGGCCTGAAGAAAAATCACCCCATATCTTCAATGCCTGAAGAACGTACTGCAACGTATTATAAAAAAAGACCTTGTGTCAAAATGGTTGAGGAGGCAGCTCGTATTTGGGTGGAATATTTAGAAGAACAAAAATTAATTGATCATGCTTGATCTTACGGTTTTGATTGATAATAATGCAGCCTTTCTTGATAAAGAATTGCTGACGGAACATGGACTGTCTTTTTATTTTAAAGTTGACGGTTTAGCCTGTTTATATGATTTGGGGGCTTCTGACAAATGGCTCAATAATGCTAATAAATTGGGTATTCATGCCGAAGAGGTTGATCACCTGATTTTATCTCACGGACATAAAGATCATACTGGTGGATTAAGCACTTTCTTGCAAGTAAATAAATCTGCAAAGATTTTTGTCTCTGATAAGGCCTTTAAGTATAAGTATCTGACTTACAGGCATGAGAAGCCCAGAGATATTAGCTCGGACAGTTCTTTATTTGCAAAATATGCCGATCGCTTTGTACTGCTAACAGAAGATTGTCTTTTGTCGCCCCACGTTTATTTAATACATAATCGTGTTTTTGAACATCGCTTGCCTGTTGGCAATCAATTCCTGAGAATTGTAGCCGATGGACAGGAAAAGCCTTATATACCTAATGATGAAGTAGCTTTAGTTATCCGTATAGATGATGGTATCGTAATACTTTCTGCATGTTCGCACAGCGGGGTGCTGAATATTATTCAGTCAAGTATTGAAATAACCGGTTGTTCTAAGGTTCTGGCATTTGTTGGCGGTACTCATTTAGTAGATACTGATATGGAGGAGAAAGATGATGTTGCATCCATCGCCCGTGTCTTGGCGGATAAATATCCCGAAATGTGCCTTTATACAGGTCATTGCACCGGAAGTGCTGCTGTTGATGTTTTTTCAGAGGTCTTGCAGAACCGTTTTGCTTTGTTTCACAGCGGAATGCAGTTGAAGTTTTAAGTAATTGATAACTGCTTAATGGCTATATATAAATAAAATCACTAGTGTCCACTTAAATACTTTAACATTCGGCTTTGCTTACTGATTGTA